>DASUPR010000236.1:0-19509 GCA_036281015.1 Pyrinomonadaceae bacterium | reverse complement strand
AGGCGGAGAACACTCTGCGGCAGGTGTGCGGCGAGATTCAGCAAAACAGTTTTGCAGTCGCCGCTGCTGCTTCGTAGTTTAAGTGAAAGAGGAGAACAACCATGTCTTTGCAAAACTCTGAAGATGAAGACAAAACAATCTACAAAGTGGTCGTGAACCACGAAGAACAGTATTCGATCTGGCCCGAGTACAAGGCGAACCCGTTGGGCTGGAACGATGTTGGCAAAGTCGGTCCAAAAGCCGAGTGCCTGGCCTACATCAAAGAGGTCTGGACCGACATGCGGCCGCTCAGCCTGCGCAAGAAGATGGAAGAGATGGCCCGCAATCCGCCGCCACCGGCTCCAGTCGACAACACGCCAAAAGGCCCGAGCCTTGTCGATCGGCTGTCCACTGGCGATCACAAGATCGTCGTTAGCCAGCGTCCGGAACCGACAGTTAAGGCTTTGAAAGAAGCGATTGATGACGGTTACGTGCGTGTGAAGTTCACCGAGACGAAGGGCGGCACGGAGCTGGGATTCAAAGTCGACGCCGGTGCTTCGGATCTTACCGGCGGAAACTTCGACGAAGGAACGGGTAAGGTGCGCATCGTCGGTGGTCTAACTCTCGATTACGTCAAGGTGCGTTGCATCGCCGAGATCGATCTGAAGACACTCGAAGGCGTGGGCCACCTGGAGAAGGTCGCAGAAGCGGGCGCGTAAGCTCGATCTAAAGTTTTTCTCTGTGTCTCTGTGCCTCCGTGGTTCAAGAATGCCTTAGTAACCACAGAGACACGGAGACACAGAGGTTGTGAGTGGAGAAGTTGATGGTGAGTGTGTCTCCCGGGCGAATTACGTCTCCGTGGTTTAGCTGCGCGAAACCTGACCCGAGCGCAAGGCTGCGTCTGTTCTGTTTTCCCTATGCCGGTGGTGGAGCATCGATCTATCGCGGTTGGGAAAACTACTTGCCGCGGGGCGTCGAGGTATTCGCAGTACAACCACCGGGTCGAGGAAACCGTTTTAGAGAACCGGCTTTAGACCGGTTGGATTCTCTTGTCGCGGCAGTCGCCAACGAGATGCAGCCGTTTCTGGATCGGCCGATCGTGCTCTTCGGTCACAGCGTGGGTGCATTTGCGAGTTTCGAGATGGCCCACCGGCTGGCTGGCACGTTTGGCATTCACGTCAGCCATCTCTTCGTTTCCGGCGCTCGCGGTCCGCATCTTCCAAGAAACAGAAAGAACATTCACGATCTGTCGGAAGAGGATTTCATCACGGAGCTCAAAACACTCAACGGCACTCCGCCCGAGGTGTTGGAAAACCCGGAGCTGATGCGCATGGTCAGCGCGACTCTGCGTGCAGATTTCGCTGTCGCCGAGACGTATCGAGGCACCAACAAGCCTCCTTTGAACTGCCCGATTACCGTCTTCGGTGGATTGGAAGACGATATGGCTTCGCGCGAAGATCTCGAAGCGTGGAAAGCCCACACCACCAATTCGTTTGACCTCTGGCAACTGCCCGGAGATCACTTCTTCATTCACACCTCCGATTCGTTGATCCTGCGAATTCTATCGCGTGAACTCAGCAGGTTAACCAAACGCGAGTAGAGGTAACCATCGTGGCTTGGGTTAATTCGTCAGATAAATCGCTTAGCTGGAAGACTGCTCATTTCCTTCGGGAGGACGCCGTAACGGCGATTCTGCTGGCTGTCTTCCTCGCACTGGTGGCGACGTTCAGCATTCGCGAACACGATCCGCCACCCGCAGCCGGCGTTGCTGTCGCGCCAGAGACATTCTCGGCCGGCCGCGCCGTGCGTCATTTGTCTGTCATCGCGGAAAAGCCACATCCGATGGGCAGTGTCGCGCACCGCGTGGTCCAGGATTACCTGGTGAAACAGTTGTCCGAAGCCGGACTTGAGTCACAGGTCCAAGCGGCAACGACAGTCACTGATAAAGGTCCGCCGTTACAGGTAGCGGCTGTGGCAAATGTCGTCGGGCGTTTGAAAGGCTCGAGCGCGGACAAAGCCGTGTTGCTGGTCGCGCACTACGATTCGGTGCTCACCAGCTACGGCGCGAGCGACGATGGTATGGCCGTCGCGTCTCTGCTCGAAACGGTCAGGGCACTAAAAACCGGAGCGCCGCTCAAGAACGACGTGATCGTTCTCTTCACTGATGGAGAAGAGAATGGACTGCTGGGAGCGCGCGCGTTCGTCGACGAACATCCGTGGGCCAAGGACGTCGGCGTCGTGCTCAACTTCGACGCGCGTGGCAATAGTGGTCCCGTGATCATGTTTGAGACCAGCGCGAACAACGGCTGGTTGATCGAACAGCTCGCAGAAGCGTCTCCCTACCCTACAGCCCATTCGCTTTCTTACGAGATTTACCGGCTGCTGCCGAACGATACCGACATGACGGTATTCAGACGCGCCGGACTGCCCGGACTGAACTTTGCCAACATCGACGGCATCAATCATTACCACACGCCACTCGACAACGTGGCCGGCGTCGATCAGGACAGCATGCAGCACCAGGGCTCGTATGCGCTGGCGCTTACACGTCACCTGGGAAATCAGGATCTCACGCAAACAAAAGAACGCAACGCCGTTTACTTCGATCTGTTTGGCAGGTTCCTGATTCATTACTCGAGTGCGTGGGTGATTCCATTGACGTTCCTGGTCTCGGCCTTGTTTATCGCGCTGTTGGTTGTCGGTTTGCGAAAACAGAAGCTGACGATTCGCGGTATCGCGATTGGATTCGGCTCGCTCTTCGTGAGCATTTTGATTGCTTCACTCTCCGGCTGGTTACTCTGGAAGGGCGTGTGGATGTTGCGGTCTTCGCTCGAAGCGACTCAAAGCCGGCTGTTACTGCTCGGTTTTCTTGCGCTCGCGATCGCCGCGACGCTCGTTGTGTACGGCTTTGTGCGCAACCGCGTCAGTTTGCCTGATCTGGCGACAGGCGCGTTGGTCTGGTGGTTTGTGCTGATGCTCGTCACCACCTTCACCCTGCCGGGCGCGACCTTTATTTTCCACTGGCCGCTGCTGTTCAGTCTGATCGGCCTCGCGTGGATCTTATTCGCACCGGCCGATAAGACGCGCAGCCTGCTCAACTTAGTCATTCTCGGTCTTTGCGCGTTGCCGGCAATCGTTTTGATGGCGCCGGTCATTTACCAGATCTTCGTCGGACTAACGCTCAACTGGTCAGTGGTGGTGATCGCGTTGATGGTTCTGCTGTTTGGACTGTTGTTGCCCCACCTGCGTTTGATCGCAGCTCCGTTCAAATGGTTTGCGCCCGGATTGGCCGGGGCGGCCGCGGTTGTCCTGCTTGTCGCCGGTGTCCTGACGACCGCCACTGCCACGCAAAAGCGGCCAAACCGCATTTATTACGCGCTGAATACTGATACCGGTAAAGCGGTTTGGGCCAGCGACCTGTCTCAACGCGACGAACGGACTCCGCAATTCTTTACCGGTAACGAACAGAAGGGAACATTGGCGGATTTTGCGTACGGCGGTCAGTCGCGTGAGTACACACTGAATCCCGCGCCGGTCGCACCACTCCCGGCGCCCGAACTGCAAGTGCTGGAGAAGAAGGAAATCGATGGCGTACAAACATTGCGCATGCGAGTCTCGTCGCCGCGCCAGGCAGGCTTGTTGTCGATCTATCTTGACTCAAACGCGCAGGTCTTGAGTGCGTCCATCAATAACGAGCAATTGAACCATGAGTTAAAAGATCGTTGGGGCGTGTTCATCGAAGGTTTTCCGAAAGAGGGAGTCGAGCTGATGTTGCAATTAAGAACCAGCGAGCCAGTGAAGCTCCGGTTGGTCGATCAGTCGCACGGATTGCCGCCGGTCAATGCCGCATCGAGCCAACCCGCGGTGCTTTCAGCACGACCCGACGCCACGTTCCTCATGAAGTCATTCACGCTTTAACGCAACATTAATCCCGCAATGGAAACGGGCGCCGAGTTGGCGCCCGTTCGCTTTTTAAATTGTGGTCAATGTGACTTACCCACTGGCTCGTTCGAGAACATCCCTGCTAACGACTACACGTCCCTGATAACTAATGGTTGTCAGAAGAACGGATATTCGTTCGTTGTCGTTTAGCTCTCGCTCGAAGACGCCGTGGAAGTCGCGTAATGGTCCAGCCTTGATGACAACCTTATCGCCGGGTTTCAGTTGATCGCCAAGTTTGACGAAGCCGTTATCGTCGATCCGCGAACTGATGATCTGGATAACGTCTTCTTCAACCGGCGTCGGCTGGCCGCCAAAGCTCACAACGTGGTGTACGCCACGAGTGAACGAGATCTTCGCAAGCTGCTTTTGCGCGTCGAACTTAGCAAAAATATAGCGGGGGAACAGGGGCTTAGTGATGTATGACAACGCACCGGAAAACTCATTGACCCGACGTGTCTTCAGCTTGGGATGCAAAGTCTCCACTCCCCAACAGCGCAAGTTGCTGTAAGCCCTGTCTTCCTGTTTTGGGTTCGTATGTACAACGTACCATTGGGGGTCATGATTTACGGCTTCAATATTCATAGTCAGGCTCCATTTGGTAAATGGAGTCGCTGCAAGAGCCCTGAAAATTCTTAAATGGATAAAGCTATAAGACATGGCTTGGGCCAGCACTCAGATAGAGCAATCCCGCTTGCACGTGTGCGTGCAATCGTGGTTTACCACTGAGTGGACGGAGAAGACGGACCTAGCCGAGGGGCATCGTGCATTGTGACTCCGTTAATTATTTGAGTCCACACAGCACTTTGCGCTATGATGCAGGCAGTCGAGCGACGCACCTTCGCGCTCATGCAGTGTGGGGTTCGGCGTTCAGATGGCTCCGTTGTTACCGGCCAGTAACGGCGGAGCTAATCTTTTTAGCGTCCTTCCTTTCAAGTAATCATTCAAAAACTTCACTTTCGCCACGGACGGCCTGTAAAGCTAACGCGTAAAAACCTCCAAGAATCGACGCCAAAACGGCAAGGATTTTTCGTTGTAAGAGTTCCCGCACTGAACTATTGCAACTAAAAAGTAAAACCTCGCCAAAAAATCACAGATGAATTTTTATTATGCTGCTAACGCGCGTAACGTAAATAACAGCGCTTTAGCCTACTGGGAAGGCTAACAGTCATTACTAAACTCAACGGTAAGGGAGTCCGTGCGGGGGAAGTGGAATTACCGTCAGTGAAGTCTGCTAATGATACTCCTTTCTGATCAGGTGTCAACCGCCAATTTGCAATGCTTCTTGCTACTCTATTGCAGTGAGATTTCGTTCTAATTATGAAGAAAGTTTTAGCCATTATTACTGCCGTTGTTATCGGATTAGTCGTTTGGTCCGTACGGCATTTCAGAGGTCTAGAGCACCTGCCCGAAGTATCAACCCAAGTAAGCAATGTAAGTAACGCAGCGACCTTTGAACAGTGGCAACAGGCCGTAGACCAAGTCAGAGGCTATCGAGATGAGTCGCTGCGAGCGAGCGTTGCCCAAACACCTCCTGAACTGAAACATTACGATGAACGCTATTGGTTCCTGGCCGCACAGATCGCCGAGGTCGCAAGACACAATCTCCCGACTTGCCAGGATTACTTTGACCTGGCGGGAATGCTTCAGCGCGGCGAGATGGTACCGGTTCCAGGCGTTACCGAGACATACGTCTTGTATGGTGTGGCGCAGCGAGTCGACGATAGCGAGTTCACAAGCGAACAGGGTGTCACACCCGATTATGGACCACTACAGGCTCTGGCGAAGAACTTCGGCGGCCGTTCGTATGACTTTAACGTCCCCGCGGATCGCGCGGCGTTGAAAAGCAACATGCTCAGTTCATTGCGCCCGGCGGCGTTGAAGATCTTGGAGGAAGTGGCGGCGGCGTATCACAAGCAGTTTAATCGCCCGTTGCCGGTGAGTTCGCTGGTGAGGCCGGAGCAGTATCAACGCGCACTGGCTCGAGTGAACCGCAACGCTGTAAAGATCGACACGCCGCCACACTCAACCGGTCTGGCTTTTGATATCGATTATCGTTACATGACCGGCGCGGAGCAGAGCTTTGTGATGACGGAGCTGGCGCGGCTCAAGAATGCCGGACGTATCGAGGCGATACGCGAACGCAACGCAAACTATCATGTGTTTGCGTTTGTCGACGGCACGCGGCCGAATGACGAGCTGATCGAGTCGAAGTTGGAAGAGGCGATGCCTCCCGGAGTGGAACCAAACAAAGCGGTCGAGAAACCTAAACCGAAGCCGAGAAAGGCCACGCGTCCTAAACGCAAACGGCGCCGTTAATTTGACCTGGTCGAACCGTGAGCGATGTTTGTGCATCACACAGTTTCGCCCGGCAAAACCTCACGTAAAACAGCGGCGGCAGGAAAATATATGAAGAATACCAAGGTTCATATTGCGCTGATCGTGGTTGTGCTTGCAGCCGTGATTGGGGTTGTTTCGTTCTCAGGCGGTAGCAGCAATCTTGGCCAGGCGGCGCAGTCGAAAAATGAATCGAAAGTGAAGACCACTTCGCGCGTCGCGGATCGGCCCAGCAGCACCACCGCAAAGGCGTCGACCGTGGCTTTCGCTGCTGCCGCTTCGCGAAACGCAGCGCTACGGAATGAACTCACCTGGACCTTCGGAGGCAAACAACAACGCGGCTGGTCACTCTACGAACTGTTGATCAACAAGACACTCAAAACGCCGGAAGACGCCGGCACGAGTGACTTCGCATCTGCAGTGGCTGCGTGGCAGAAACGCTCCGGACTGAGCGCCGATGGCGTGCTTGATGAAGACTCGTTGATGCGTCTCGTGTCGCTATGGCAGAGCAGCCGATTGAAGAACCGGACACCCGCTACGCCGGATCAGTTAGTGATGGCGCCGGCAAGTGACTTCTACGATCCGTCGCGCGCAGCAGAACTGCGGCAAGTCGAGCGCAACACCTACGCCGCGTACAAACGGATGATCGCCGCGGCGCTTGCTGATCCAACGCTGAAGCTCGCGCCTGGAAATAAGTACTTCAAGATCATCTCCGCTTTTCGTTCGCGTGAGTATCAGGATGAACTACGACGACGTTCGCCAAACGCCGGCAGCGCTGGATTGGCGGTAAACAGTCCGCACTTCACCGGCCGCGCACTCGACATCTACGTCGGCGGCGATCCCGTCGACACCAAAGACTCGAACCGCGCAATCCAGGTCGACACACCCGCCTACCGTTGGCTCGTGCGCAACGCCGAGCGCTTCGGCTTCCGCCCCTATTTCTACGAACCCTGGCACTGGGAATACGTCGGCTAGTTCACAAACCCACCAATTCCGTTGGTGGGTTCCTGAGACTAGTAATACACTCTGCGCGATGAGTATCGTCGCCATTTTTCTTTCGCTCGTGCTCACGGCACAAGCCAAGCCTGACAAAGAGTATCTCTTTTACGTTCTCTCGGAAGCGGCCGATAAGATTTCGCTGGTTCGTTTTGACGGCAGCAAAGCCACCGTCGCCCGGCAGATCGACACCGGCGACATGCCGATCGATATAGATGGCCCACACGGCATCACGATCTCGCCCGACCGCAAGTTCTACTACGTTTCGATCGCGCACGGCCGCCCATTCGGAACGGTTTGGAAGTACTCAACGAAAGACAACTCCGTAGCCGGTAAAACCACGCTCGGAAACTTTCCCGCCACCATGGACATCACGCCCGACGGCCAGTTTCTCTACGTGGTGAATTTCAATCTGCACGGCGACATGGTCCCATCCACAGTCTCAGTCGTAGCTACCCAAACAATGGCCGAGATCGCACGCATCCCGACCTGCACGATGCCACACGGTTCGCGTCTCAACCCGCAAGGCACAAAACACTACTCCGCCTGCATGATGGACGACATGCTGGTCGAGATTGACACGCGCTCACTCAAAGTCTCACGCCACTTCCTCGTCACGAAAAACAAGGAAGGCGGAATGGCTGGTCCACCCACAATGCACACGTCGTCACACGCGGGCGTAAAAGACACCGGAGGCCACGGCTCCGAAGCACCCAAGCCCGGCGACAACTCCTGTTCACCAACATGGGCCGAACCTTCAGCCGACGGCGCATCAGTTTTCGTGGCGTGCAACGCCTCGAGCGAGATCGTGGAAATCAATGCGAACACCTGGGCTGTCGTGCGGCGCATTCCCGCGCGCGCAGGCGTTTACAACCTCGACGTAACACACGACCGCCAACGACTGATCGCCACCAACAAACGCGATCAGTCAGTCTCAATTTACGAGTTGAAAAGCGGAAGGGAACTGGCGCGTGTGCCAACGAAGCGAAAGGTGCTGCACGGCGTGGTCGTCTCGCCTGACGATCGTTACGCTTTCATCACTGTCGAAGGAGTTGGTTCAGAGCCGGGCACGGTCGAGATCGTCGATCTGTCAACGTTGAAAACAGTCACAACTCTCGACCTGCCACCCGGCGCCGCTGGTATCGATTTATTGTCCCGGTGAGGTCGTCGATCCTTTGTCGATCTTCTCTCCCAACTTCACGATCCACAATCCGGAGTGAATGTCGTTGAAGTAGATCAGACCATTGTGCGGTTGCGCGCCCCACGTGAAGGGCAGGTTCGGACGAAACGCATCTGCGTCGCCGGTCCAGATGCGCGCGATCTCACGACCCTGCTGGTACAGATCACCGCGCAGCTCACCTGAAACGTCGACCACTCTTCCGCCGCCGCTGTAGTAACCGACATACATCACGTCGTTCTCGACCCACATGTTATGCGCCGCGCCTTCCGGCACCGGATACTCCGCGACTTTCCGCGGATTGTTGATGTCGGAAACGTCGACAACGTGAATGATGCCGCGTATCGGAAATCGCTTCGGTGATTTTATGTCGAAGATCCCCGGGAAGACCTCGTCGCCAAGGAAGACGTAGTTGCGATAACGAAAAACCGAGTGTGTTCCGGCGAGCCAGCCGTTGCCGTAGAGTTCGTTGTGATTGAAACGAAGCTGGCTCACGAGCTTCGGATTCTCAGGACTGCCGCCTTTCAGGCCCGCGCCCACGTCGAGAATCACGAGCCCATCGTGCCAGTAGGCGAGATACGCCAGACCATCTTTGACCTGCAGATCGTGAAGGTAACGTCCAGCGACCTGATCGCCTTCCTTCGTCCGAACGGTCGAGACCATCGGATGCTCAGTCTGCCAACGCCCAACCTCTTTCGGGTTCTTCACGTCAGCAAAATCGATCACGCGCATCGAGCCCGTCGCATCGTCAGTCAGGTAAACGTAATGACCGTCAACGAACGCACTGTGAACGCCGCCCGTGACAGTCGCCGTGTATTCCGAGATCAGCTTCGGATGCGCCGGGTCTGACGTGTCGTAGAACGCGATGCCGTTCTTCCGGTTCGACGCGCCTTCACGTGAGATCACGAGAATCTTGCCGTCCGCCGTCGTCGTGATGTCGTTGACGAGACGCGCATCGACCTTGATCGTGTCAGTCAGTTTCGGATTAGCCGGATCGGAGATGTCGTAGACAAAAAAGCGATCCGAGATCGTCGAGTAATAAGCATAGTTGCCGATGATCCACTGCTCGGCGCCCTGAAACTCTTTGAACGGCACGCGGCCCACGATGGTCAGTTCGCGTTCGAGGTTGCGCGGCGTGACCACAACAGACGCGCTTGACGAAACACTTCCGCTGCTTGCCGTAACGATGTAGGTGCCCGGCGCGTTAGCGACGAAGATACCGTTCGGATCAATCATGGCGCCGCTGCCGCTCACAGACCAACGCATCGCGACGTCGCTGGCGGGATCGCCTTTCGCGCTGAAGCGAACCACATCGCCGGTGCGTGCTGTCTTGGCGCCGGCGGTCACGAGCAAGCTGCGCAGGTTGTTCTTCACGACTGTGACCGTGGTCGTGTTGCTGGCCGCGCCGGACTTAGCGGTGATCGTCGCCTTGCCTGGTCCAACGGCAGTCACAACGCCACCCGCATCAACTGTCGCCACTTGCTCGTTGTCAGACGTCCACGTGATCGGAGCACCCGTACGCGGAGTGCCACTAAGGATGCGCGCAACTGCTTCGAGCGGCACGCTGCTGCCGACGGCGAGCGGCGTTTTCACGGGCGTAATCTCTACGGTCTTGACGCCCGGCGCTTTCACCATGAACGTCGTGATGCCGGGCTTGCCGCCGACAATCGCGCCGACAGTCACTTGTCCGACGCCGAAGAGTCTGACGTTCCCGTCGTCATCCACCGCCGCGATATCAAACGGGCCTGCGAAGTAAGACGACGGTTGTTCTTTAACGATGTTGCCGGTGGCGTCAGTCGCGACGGCCTTCAGCTTCACTTGTTGTCCGACCTCAGCATCTTTGGCGGAGACGGTGACTTGAACAGTCGCAACGACCGGCGCAGACGGCGGATTCGGTCCCTGGGCCAAAGCGTTAACGGCCAACAATGTTAGGGTGATGATTGCGAAAAGAGATCTGCTGATAGAAAACATTAAAAACCTCCACGTGCTATTCACGTCCAAGCGCTTGGTCGATTGCTTCTTTCAGCCGCTTGCCACTCCAACCAGCGGCATAGCCGTCCCAGTGACTGATGATGCGGCCTTCAGGATTGATGACGAGGGTTTGCGGGATCGACCTTCGGCCATTTGTTAACGTGCGCGCCATTACGCCATCGGCCCAGCCCAAACGAAATCCGAAATTAACGTCGCGCACGAATCTCTCGACCTTTTCGCTTTCGTAACGAGGGTCTTCAGTCGTCAGGCCGATGAACTCAACGTCGCGCTTCGAGTATTCCTTGCGCACTCTCTCGTACTCCGGAATCTCCCGGCGGCATGGTCCACACCAGGTAGCCCACAGATTAATGACGATGACCTTGCCGTCGAAGTCTGACAAGCGAAAGTTGTCGGCACCAATCGCCTTGATCGTCCGGTCACGCACGCTTTCGGGCAGGCTCATTAACTCTGTGAGTGGCCGCGGCGCGGATCGCACTTCGGGCTCGGGCCTGAGCGGTGGTTGCACCGGCGCGGCTGGTGTCGTCGAAGCTGGCGTAGTAACTCGCCTTCCGGATTGTGGTGTGACATTGATTGCCGAAAAGGCAGCGAGGAGGAGGAGTAGGGGAATTCTTCTCATAATGGTTCGAGAGAATAACGCATTTTCGGGGCTTTGAGCAGTCTGAATCAGCGGTAACCGGTCGCGTCGGCGGGTTTGCCGGCGTCCTGGACTTCGACGACGTAACGCCACGCGTCGGGCTGTGAACCATCTACGTCAGTAAAGTTATAGGTCTTCGCTAACTGCCCGCTCGAAAGCGACTGGCCGTTCCAGCGCGCGACGTTCGGGTCTGCGGCGAGATGTGCAACAGCGCGTCCGACGTAACGCGGTGTTTCAGTGATGACGAAGTGTGGTTGAATCTTCGTGGCGTCGCGCCAGTTTTCTTCTGTGACGCCGTAGTTGTCGAGCATCTGCTCGGAACGTAACCAACCGGGGCTTAATGCGACAGCGGTGCATTCGTGCGGTTTGAGTTCCTGGGCCAACGACCACGCCATTCGAACGACTGAAGTCTTTGCGAGATCGTAGAACAGCGAAACGCGATAGTGGTCGTCGTTGTATTCGCTGGTTCCGTCAGTGACCTCGACGACGAGCCCGCCTTTGTTTTTAATCAACAGGCGAAGCGCGTAGTGATTCGTGATGATGTGCGTATCAATCGCGAGCCGGAGCATGCGCAGACCGTTTTCGAGCGAGTGTTCCCACACGGGAATGTTCCACTGGATAAAGTGATCGCCGCCCCAGATGTCGTTGACGAGCACATCGAGCCGCCCGTGCTCTTTTTCAATTCGGGCAACGAGCGCTTCCACTTGCGACGGTTCGAGATGATCCACTTGCACCGGGATCGCGCGTCCGCCTTCACGTTCGATCAGTTCGGCAGTCTCCTCGATCGTCTCCGCGCGGTTCATCTCCGAACGCTGTTGTTTCGTCGTCCTTCCCGTGCAATAAACAATCGCGCCCGCAGCGCCGAGCTCGCGCGCAATCCCACGCCCCGCACCACGCGTCGCACCCGCGACGAGAGCGACTTTACCTTCGAGTGTCATGGTTTCCCCTGGGTGATTTGCCGGGCGACAAGAAGGTGAGGGCCTTCTTATCGACCTGGACTTTTTAATAGTGGATTACAGCGGTGTAGAAGTCGTTGGAATCCGAAACAGTATTGGCGCTGGCGCTCAGTGTAATTTTGTGTGGTCCCTGACTGAGCTTGACGGGGATATAAGCGGGTACCACCGCACGATGAGTGGTGCTCGCGTTAGAAAAGATCTGAGCACTGCCCACGCTTTGGCCGTCGATTGCGATATCAATGCCTGTCGTGACGTTTGTGTTCTGAGTCCAAACGGAACCGTTCACTTCAATGTACATCGGAGAGTCGCCGACGGCGTTGAAGGTCGCGGTTATAGGTAATGGCCCAGCCTGACTAATGATCACTTGAACTGCCATACGAAATTTCCTCTCACCCGTTTAAGAACTGGGAGCTTTCAGAGTGGTTTAGAGCGGCGGTGACAGTATTCGTTCGGGACAAGAATTGTCAACGTACTAAACCATGTCGAACTCGTGAGCTTGGACGAATTCCGGCGGGTATCTAGCCATCTCGCTTTTAGCTTTGCGCTCGCCAATCTGGCAGAGGGGATATGAGAGTGCGAATAGAAGGAGTGCGCTTCCGAGTAAGATCTTGTGTAGTTTGGACACCCTACTTCAACCGCCGAATGGATATTTCCGGAATGTCATCGCGCTCCTGGTAGATCAGGTCGAGCAGGCCATGTGGGCCAAGTCCAAAGTGAAACTCCAGCTTGGCGTATTTATAGATCGCGGGTGTTTGCCATCGCCGTGAAGTCACACCAACATCGTCAGGTTCGCCCAGTACGGCTTTCAGTTCGTCGCGCGTCATGCCGAGACGAAGGGGACAGATGTCGCCCGTGCGGCTAAACGAATCCCACCACGACTGAAATTCAGCCGACGGCATCAGACCGCTTCCGACTGCGAACTGAAGTGAAACTTCTTCACCTTCAGCGCGGGAAGGAGTGCGGCGTTGCCGCCCTGACCTTCTGAACTACCCACCCGCTCTGACTTGCCGATCATGTCGACGTTTCCCGGCGCGAGGAGTTCAATCACGCTCTGGTTGAAGCGGAAGTTCTTCACCGGATATTGAATCTTGCCGTTTTCGACGTACCAGATGCCGTCGCGCGTCAGGCCGGTCTGCAACATGATGCGCGGATCGACGCCGCGGATATACCAGAAACGACCCAGCAACAGCCCGCGGTCCATCGACTTGATCATGTCTTCAAGCGACACCGGCGCCTGCGAGCTTTCGATGATGCTGTTCACTGGACCAGGCGTCGGCTCTTTGCCTTTTTGCTTCGCCCAGAAACGAGAGTAGGTCAGGTTTTCCAACACGCCGTTGCGCACGAGATAAACCTTTTGCGCCGGCAATCCGCCCTGCGCCGACTGCGAACCCGGCAACTCCGGGTGCCACGGATCGCTGTAGATGTTAATGCGTTCGTCAAAGATCTTTTGGCCCAGCTTTGTCTTCCCGCCCGGCGCGGAAAACGGGCTCCGTCCTTCTTCCGCACTGCGCGCGTCAAAACTGAACGCAAAGAACCCGAGCAGATCCGCGACTGCCTGCGGTTCGAGTATCGCCGGGTAGACGCCGGGCTCGAGCACGCGCGGACTGCGCGCGTCGAGTGCTTTACGAATCGCTTCGTTCGCGATGCGCGAGGTGTCGAGTTTCGTAACGTCGAAGTGATTGCGCAGGAAGTAACCGGAGCTGCTGCCGTCGGGCGTGCGCGCGGTTGTTGCGAGACTCACCAGACTCGATCGTTCGTAAGTGAAGTTGCCGTTCTTCGTTGCGGTTGCGCCTGCCGATCCACGCGCCTGGTGAAAACCCGCGCCGACGACTTTCGCTTTTTCACACGCAGCAATCACGTCGTTGATGGTTTTGGCGCGAGTGGCGACGGAAATGTTCGACGTTGCTTCGGCGTAACCGTTCACCGGTTTGTAAGTCTGCTTGCTCAACGTCGGCATGTACTCGCGATCCACCGGCGAGATACGCGCGAGTTGTTCCGCGAGCGCGACGGTAGCTTTGAGTGACTCGTCGTCAATCTCGTTCGTCGACGCGGCGCCGCGCTTTTTATCGATCCAAACAGTGACGCCAACGCTGACGTTTTCGCGCGCGCCGCTCGTGGTGAACGCATTCGAAGCGAAACGCAGATGGCCGTAGTTTTCGCTCGTGACACCCACGCTTGCGTCATCCGCTTTCACGTAGCTCAACAGCTTCTCGCAGATTGCACGCGCGTCTTTTTCGCTTAGTAGCATCTCGATCTCCTTATGACCTCTGAGCTGTGTTGAGTACGTTGATTTGGCGGAACCGAGCGACCGGACAACCGTGACTGACGGCGTTCGACTGGCCCGGCTCACCCTTGCCATCGTTGAAACTACCGCCGAGCTCGTACGTCGCCTGGCCACCCAACGCATCGCACGAATTCCAGAAGTCAGTCGTGCGTGATTGATAAGCGACGTCGCGCAACATCTCGCCGCGTTTGCCGTTCTTGATCTCCCAAAAGACCTGACCGCCAAACTGGAAGTTGTATCGCTGCTGATCGATCGAGTAACTGCCGTCGCCGTAGATCAAAACACCTTTCTCGACTCCGGCGATGAGATCGTCAAGCGACTTGCTATCAGGACCGGGTTGCAGTGAAACGTTGGGCATGCGCGGGAACGAAATGCTGCCCCAGCTATCGGCGTGATTGCAGCCGTAAGATTTCTTTTGCTTCATCGTCGCGGCGAGATCTCGCGTGGTTTGCCAGTCGACGAAAACGCCGTCTTTGATCAGGTGCCAGCGCTGTGCGTGCACGCCTTCGTCGTCGTAAGCGACAGTCGCCAAGCCTCCGGGCTGCGTGCGATCGGCCACGAAGTTCACGAGCTTCGAAGCAAACTGAAGCTTCCCGGTCTTGTCAGGCGTGATGAAACTCGTGCCGGCGTAGTTGGCTTCCCACCACAGCGCGCGATCGAGCTCTGTCGGGTGGCCCACCGACTCGTGAATCGTCAGCCACAGATGCGAAGGATGCAGCACGAGATCGTACTTGCCGGGCTCAACCGGCTTGGCTTTCAACTTCATGACCGCTTCTTCGCCGGCCTGTTGTGCTTCGCGTTTCCAATCATGCTTCTCCATGTACTCGTAGCCCATGCCTTGTGGACCGCCAAGCGCGCTGCGTGATTGGAAGTCGCCGTTGGAACGATTGACCGCAGTGACGGTGAAGTTCGGGTTGGCGCGAATAATGTATTGTTCGATCCGCGAGCCGTCGGTCGAGGCGTAGAACTTCTGTTCGTTGACGAAGCCCATCGACGAATTCACAAAGCCCACGCCTTCGGTCTTCGTTGCAGACGAGTTGAGTGACAACAGAAATTGGATCTTGTCGTCGATCGAAACCTCGAACGGATCTTTTTCAAACGAGCTCTTCCATGACGTGACGACCTTCGCGATCGGAACGAGCCCGACGCGTTGGCGCTGATAAACCGAATTGGCGCGGGCGATCTCCACCGCTTGTTGGGTGATACGGCGCACGTCTTCGGGAGTGACACTGCGGCTCGACGCAAAGCCCCACGTTCCTCTGTAGAGCACGCGCACGCCGAAGCCGAAGTTCTGACTGCGCGACACGTTCTGCACCTGCTGTTCGCGCGTGGAGATTTGCTCGTTACGGTAGCGATTGATGCGGATATCTGCGTAGCTCACACCAAGTTTGCGTGCAGTGCTCAGAGCTAGATCCGCCAGCGCATTCTTATCGACGCCATTCGCGGCCGCCTCCTCCGCAGCCACGACGCCACTAAACCAATCCGGCAACTTCGCCAGCGACAGCGCCCCGGCCGCAACTCCGGCCGTCCTCAAAAAATCACGACGAGAGGTCATCTTAAGCCTCGTTTGGAAAGGGAATTGAAATGCGTAAGAGATTTAAGTGTGTGAGGTGCGAAAAGTCAACGCGCTGCGAACGATACTCGGATTCTACTCCCGCTCCTCCTTCTTGTTCGCGCAGAAGGGGACGGTGAAGAGGAGTTCGATGTCCTGGTGGTCGCGGTTTAGTTCGAGTTTGACCCGGTTGGTTTGGATGTCTTTGTAAGCTTTGACCAATTTATCTACTTGAGGGCAGTTAGGGGTGTCGCGCTCGACGGTGTAGAGGTAGCCATGCAAAGTGCCTTTCGATCCTTCGAGCACCGAGAGTTTGAAACGTCCTTCGGCATCGGCTTTGGCGCGCGCGACGTCACTTACTTGCCCGGGTTTCTCGTCCGCGGTGAACTCGACAGTCTCGCCTTCCGCCGGGCGGCCGTCGGAAAAGAGAAGTCTGCCCTCAACTGTTCGGGTTGGCCGCTGTGAAGGAATGTGAATATCGAAATCCTGGAGTTTGTCGCCGCTTGCGATGTTCAGGACGGTGGCTTTTTCTTTCTCAAAAACTCCCGGGTAATACGTCAGCGGAAATGGTTCGTTGCTGCTGATCACGTCGTCGTCATTAGCCACCAGGTAGTATTCGCCGAGGGTAATCTCTTCGATCTTGAAGCGGCCATCCGGCGCGGTGCAGCCGAGGAGAAAAGATCTTTCCTTAGGCTTATCTTTTGGCAGCAGTCGCACACACACGTCGCGCATCGGTTGTCCATCAGGACTCAGAACTCTGCCACTGATCATTGTGTTCTCGGTGAAATAGAAGTCGATACAAGCACAACTCTTGTCCTTGAGTTCCACACTGAGCCGGCCTCGACCAGCTCCGAACGAGATACTCGCGTTTCTGAGTTTCAGGTTCAAGGGAATTTCCGGCTCAACCACGTACTTACCCGCTGGTAAATCGTATGCCTCGTAGACTCCGTTTTTGTCGGTGAACACTTCGTACGTTTCACTCTCACCGATCAGCTTCACTTTGACACCCATCAACGGCTTTTCATCTCGAATCTTTAAGGCACCCGCGATGCGTGTTCTTTCAGCGGAAGCCGGAAGACCGCGAAGGTAAAGCAGATCGTCACCGGTGTATTGCAGCAGGGCGCTGCGGCCGCATCCGCCGATGGTCCATGCCTTGTCCTTCTTGTTGTAAGAAGCGTAGAACAACCATCGCTGGCCTTCCTTGTATCGCACGTCGCACGACGAACCGTAGCTCCGGAAAATAAGCTGCGGCGTCTTCACCCCCTTGAATGGTTCGTCAACCTGTACGTAGGCAACCTGACCGACGATGTGCTCGTATCCGCCCTGGCCTTTAGCAATCTGGTTTTCAACGCGGGTGACCGTGCCTACGAACACAGCTTCCGTCAATGCGAAAGCCCCGCAGACTGAAGGCGTCCCGGCACAACTGCACGCCCTTGCAAGTTCAGGAGAGAAGAGGAGTATTCCCAACGCCGCGGTTGCGAGAAGCAGTTTCATGGGAGAATTCCTTTCAGTGTGGGAGTTCGCGTGCTTCCAAAACCTGTTCAACTTCCGCCTGGTTCTTCTTGCGCGCCCACGCGAGCGGCGTGGCCCATGGCGCGCCTGACCTGTCCGCATCGGCGCCGCAGTCCAACAGAAGCTTCACAAGCTCGACGTGGCCCCAACGCGCCGCGTAACCCAATGCAGTCGAACGATACTCGTCGTCAACGCGATTGACGTCCGCCCCGTGTTCGATGAGTAAACGCGCCTTGGCGAGGTCGCCAGTATGGCCCATGTCGTGAAGCAGCGTAAAGCCGCGCCAATTCATGTGATTCGGGTTCATGCCTCGTTCGAGCAGAAACCTCGCGGTGAGATAGTTTTTGAAGTAATAGCGTGCGCCCCACTTGGAGACGTCAGGACAACGCGCGCCGTGGTCCATGAGTATCTCGAGCATACGATGATCGCCGTCCTTTGCCGGCATGGCGAGTATGCCTTCACCCCAAAACGCGGTTTCGTCGAGCGCCAGCTCAGGACGATCTTGCAGCATTGCTTCGACTTCGTCGTGTTGGCGATCGTTCACGAGTTGCTGAAATCTCGTCTGCGTCTCGTCTTTTTCGAAGTCGATCGCGCCGGTGTCGCCCCACTCACGCGTGAGCGACGGATCGGCCAGTGCCTCTCGCAGAAGCTGAGTGATCTCGTCAAAGCCGCGATCGCCGGCGACGGTGAGCAGTGAATCGAGGAAAGGATGTGTTCTGTACGTCGGATCGAGTGCGCCACGTTCGATGAGAAACCGGACCAGGTCGACGTGTCCTTCGCGCACGGCGAGATGCAGCGGTGAAGTGTAGTCATACTGACAGGTCAACAACTGCGGGTTGGACTCCACCAAAGCCGCAACGCGAGAGACATCTCCTTCAAAGCTGGCGCCGAGTGTGTTCCATACTTCAGTCGTGGTCGAGACCCCGCCGGCGTGAAGCTTCATCGGGTGAGTCTCTTTCATTTCGAGAGGTTGGATCATTGGTGAGATCTCGATTCGTGCCATTTGCGGAGCAGAGCTTGCTCCCGCTCGAAATCAATTCCGGCGTTCAACGCGGTGTCGTGGAGTTCACGTTGAGCCCATTCAAGCGTGTCGCCGATCGTTTCACCCAGAAGCCTGATGCGGAGTCCGGCAGCGATCGCTTTGTCGCAGTTAACAAACATGAAGCCTTGCAATTGCGGCGCTTCTTCTTCCGGTAACCAGAGCGGCATGGCGCTCCACGCGGCGACTTTCTCTTCGCGCAAAAACGCTTCGGAGGTCCAGGTAAAAACGGCGTCGCTGTTACTGCTCGACTTACATTCCTCCAGCACGTCCTGCATCGTCAAGGTGTTTGGCAACCGGTTGGCGTTGTAGCTGCCGGTCGCGCTACGCTCGGTCATCGAAACGGTCCAACCCGCCAGGTCGCGAGCGTCGATAAACTGAACCGGCCGTTCAGCGCGTCCCGGCGCCAACACCTCACCACCACGCGCAACGCGCACGACCCAATAAGTAAACCTGTCAGTGTAATCGTATGGACCAACAATCAAACCGGGACGAACGAGCAGAACGCGCCCGGGCATGGCCTCTTCCGCCGCCTGTTCGCAAAGCGCCTTCAAACCACCATACAACTCGCCATACGACGGCTGGCCCGCGGTGTCGATTGCATAGGCGCGATCGAGTTGTTCGCTTGTGAGTGTACGCAGCGGGGCTGTCTCATCCACACCTTTCACGCTGACATCCGCATACGCCGACATGCTCGAGATAAAAACATAACGCTCCACCGATCCCGACAACATTACCGCCGCGGCCTGCACCGCGCGCGGCAGGTATCCACACGTATCAATCACAGCATCCCAGCGGCGGCCTTGAAGTTTATCGAGATCTCTGTTTCGATCTCCGCTGATCGTTTCCACCTCGGGTATGGCAAACGATTGCGTGCCGCGGTTGAACAGCGTCACCTCATGACCGCGCTCGAGTGCCGCCTCGACCAAATGCCGGCCGACGAACCTTGTTCCGCCAATAATCAGCAGCTTCATCTATTTATGCGAACTTCCCGCCAACGACGACGATGCTATTACAACCCGAACCATTGATCCACATCCCACTCTACTGTTGGCCCAACGCGCCCGATTACGCCATGCGCGCCATGGTCCAGCAGCATCTCGTCTGCCTGC
>DASUPR010000235.1:0-8032 GCA_036281015.1 Pyrinomonadaceae bacterium | reverse complement strand
ATGAAGTTCATGGGGCGCGAACCGTTCGCCGACGTGTTCGTAACCGGAACCATTCTCGATGCGCAGGGCCAGCGCATGTCGAAGACGAAGATGAACGGCGTCGATCCGCTCGACGTGTTCGATAAGTTTGGCGTGGACGCGACGCGGCTCACGTTGGCCCAGGTCGGCAGCACCGACACGCGCTGGAACGAAAAACAGGTCGAGTCGTATCGCAACTTCGCAAACAAGATCTGGAATGCAGCCAGATTTTGTTTACTGTATTCCGAGCCACAGACTCACACTGATGAGACGGACCTGCAATTACACGATCGGTGGATTCAGTCGAGGTTGAACAAGACGGCAGTAGAAGTCAATGCGGCGCTGAATGCTTACGAGTTTCACGCGGCAGTGCAGACGCTTTATCACTTCTTCTGGGACGACTTCTGCGACTGGTACATCGAGCTTGTTAAGGCTGAGGTGACCGCTGAAGAGGACACACCTCAGCGTAGCGCCGCCCGCGCGCGACTATTGAGTGTGCTCGAACAGGCGTTGCGACTGTTGCACCCATTCATGCCGTACATCACGGAAGAACTGTGGTTAAGACTCCCAGGCAATAAGCAACTGCATTCCGCATACGCGGGCGCTGAGCCGACGATCATGCTCGCGGCGTATCCGGAAGGCCGGAAGGAGTTGATCGACGAAGCAGCCGAATCGGAAATGCAGGCGATCATCGACCTGATCTCTCGTGTTCGAAACATCCGCTCGGAGATGAATATCAAACCTGCTGACCGTGTTTCCATCGTTCTGCGGCCCGGCCCTGGAAAAACCAACGAAGTTCTTTTAGCCGCTAAAGAGCAGATCATGCGAATTGCTCGTGCGTCGGCAATGGAAATCGGCGAGGCGCCGAAGGCTGCAGCACGCGCGGTGTTGACAGGTGGCGCAGAACTCGCGATACCGCTCGAAGGCCTGATCGACTTCGAACAAGAACGCCAGCGTCTCAACCGCGAACAGCAAAAACTTCAAGCTGAAGCCGCGAAACTCGAGGCCCAACTCAGCAATCCAAACTTCGTCGAACGCGCGCCTGCCGAACGCGTCAACGAAGTGCGAGCGCGAATCGCGGACATCGCCCAACGCTCCTCACAACTGCAGCAGACAGTCGAGAACCTCCAATGAACTGGATCGATGAAGGCGCGCTCTATTCGCAAATCGGACTCTTCCTGCGGGAAGACCTTGGCCGCGGCGACATCACCACGCAATCGATCGTGGCGCGTAACACACGCGCCCGCGCGCGCTTCGTCGCCGGCGAGAAGATGATCGTCGCCGGACTCGAGGCCGCCGAAGAAGTTTTCCTGACGCTCGACTCGCAGCAACAACTCGAAGCCTTCGCCGCCGACGGCGAACAGGTCGAAGCAGGCAAGGTGATCGCGCGCATGGTCGGTTTTGCGGATGTGCTGATCTCCGCTGAACGCGTCGCGTTGAATCTGTTGCAGCGTCTTTCCGGTATCGCAACGCTCACAAATCAGTACGTGACCGCAGTCGAAGGCACGGGCGCGCAGATCGTCGATTCACGTGCGACCACACCGGGCTTGCGTCTGCTCGAACGTTACGCTGTCGAACTGGGCGGCGGATTTAACGGCCGGTTTGGCCTCGACGATGGGGTCGTTGTGACGTCCAACCACGTTTCGATTCTCGGCGGCGTCGCTGCCGCGGTGAAGACTGCGAAAGAGAAGCTTGGTTATCTGCACAAAGTCGGCGTCCAGGTGGCGAGTGAAAATGAAGTGAAGGAAGCCGTCGCAAGCGGAGCGGATGTGATCATGTTTGACGGCTTAAGCGCGGACGATTTGAAGCGGCTCGGCAGCATTGCGAAGAGTTTGTCGGAGTCGGTCGCGATCGAATGCTCCGGACCGATCACGCCGGCGAACGTGCGTGAGTATGCTGAAGCCGGCGCGCAGTTGATTCGGATCGACGCGTTGACCAATGCCGCGCCCGCGATGAACATCACTTTTCGGGTCCAGCCTTTTTAGCCACCAAGAGAGCACAATGAGCACGCGGCAAAAACTCGCGCACCGGGCCCTCGAACGTCAACTCGCTTATCAACAGAAAAAGTCGCAGCACCTGAAAGGACACGAGGAAGAAGTAATCCTCGCGATGCAGCGATCGTCGAAACGCGTCCGCGAGATACTCGAAACGTTTCAAACGATCGCCGACGACGCGCGGGTGATCGAAGTCGGCAGCGGCGCGCACGGTTTGATCTTTTATTTTGGCGCGAAAAGCGGCGTGGGTGTCGATCCACTCGCCGTCAGTTATCGCGGCCTGTTTCCGCGTTGGCAAAACTGTGCCGCAACGATCGCGGCGGTGGGCGAGCAGTTGCCGTTTCCAAACGCGAGTTTTGACGTAGTGCTCTGCGACAACGTCGTCGACCACGCAGAATCGCCGAAACAGATCGTCGCGGAGCTGGTGAGAATCCTGCGTCCCGGCGGGTTGCTGTATTTCACGGTCAACATTCACCATCCGGTTTATGCCGTTGCGGCGGGGTTGCATTCGGGCTGGCGCGGGCTCGGCATTCCGTATGAGATCGGGCCGTTTGCGGATCACACCACGCACCTGACCTTACCCGCGGCGGCCGATCTGTTCAAAGGATTACCGCTCGAAATCCTCAGCGAAAAGAGCAATATCGACGAGGCGCGGGCACGCGCGCGCAAACAACCCGCCCGCCACATGGGCGATCGTCTCAAGCGAGTCTTCTTCAAAAACGCGCTTTACGAGCTGGTCGCCAGGCGCATTTAACAGGTTTTGGAACGAAGGTTTTCGCCCGACGTGGAAGCCAAGCATCTGCCTGGAGCTTGATGGCATCTGGATAGCGGGGTTATCTTAAAGACCCGACGGAAGGAGCGTGATGATGCCGGTTCGCTTTCAAAACTACAGCAAACTTCTTCTTAGCCTTTGTCTCATTCTCACCTTCTGTTTGATCGAAGGCGAGGCGCAGACCCGTAAGAAGCGAACTCGGCGCAGCACCAAACCCGCGCCCGCGAAGCCCGTCATCACGAATCCGACAATCGCGCCGCCCACAACCCCGGCGCCGGCGGCGGAAAACGTCGCAACCACGGGCGACGTGAAGATCATCAGCACGGCTGACCAACAAACCACCGAACAGACCGAACCCACTGAAACCAAAAAACCGAAAGCTGCCGCGAAATCAGACGAGGGTTCTCAGGAAGACATGCAGCAGACGATCAACAAGCTCTCGACTCAGGTAGATCGTTTGAACGACAAGTTGAGCCAGATGCAAGACGACGATCGTTATCAGCTCGACATGGAACGGCTGACTCGCGCCGAACAGCGTGCGGAACAGTTGCGCATGCAGCTCGTCGACGTGCAGAGCAAGATTGCTGATTTAGAGGCACAGCTCGAAGGGATCGAGTTTGCATTGCGGCCGGAGAACATCGAACGCGCGACAGCGACGTTTGGGTCGACGCGTCCGGAAGAAGCGCGTCAAGCACGTCAGCGCCAACTCGAGAACGAGAGAAATCGCGTGAAGGCGCAGTTGAGGATTCTGGCGACCAGTCAGTCGCGCCTGGAAGTGTCGTGCGCGAACGCCGATAGCGAAGTGGATCTCCTGCGCGCGAAACTCCAACAGCGCCGGGAGCAGATGGAGATCAATCGGTCGAATCCCGAAACTCGCGCCAAGAAGCCCGAGCAACAATAATTTTTAGTTGATGGTGTTTAGCGCTGCGACCTTCCAGTTTCCGGATTGGTTTGTCAGCGTGATCGTGTAGCGTGCCGTTGACGACTCACCCGTATACATCGCTGTCTCACCGTAAAGCCAAACAGATTCTGTCGGTAATTGCAGATCGAAGGGCTTGAGCTCTTTGGATCCTAACTGGTCGGCCAGTACGTTCAGCATGACCTGTTGGCCGGGTTTCTGAAACCACACGAAGTTAGACGTCGTGGCCGCCTTCAACTTTTCTTTGTCGGCCTTCAACAGTGCCTGACGAAAAGCGGCAACTGCGATCCTCACGTCCGCAGTGTTCTCTTCGTCGGTGCGCGGCATGCGTGTCGATTGCCAGGCAACGACCTGCCACTTTCCGTTGCGCTTCACGAACGTGCCGCAGTTCAGCAGGTGTTGCACCTGTTTCGTTTCCCCGGTTTGCGTTGTCGCCACCAGGCGAAATGCGACGACCGCTGTGTCGCCGTACTGCTGAATGCGAATGTCTTCCGCGGTATAGACGACCTTCGGATCGTCTGGTTTAGGCGCGGGCGCGGAACGCACCGATCGCATGATGTCGGCTTTGCTGACACGAACGCCGGCCGAACGTGTGTAGATCAAATCTTCAGCCCAGAAACGATCGTGTGTGGCTACATCGTTTCGCGATGCGCCCGCGAGGAAGTCGTTCAGTAACCTGGTCAATTCCGCGGCGTCAGGTGTAGGCCCGGTTGCTGTTTGCGCTGCCACCGTTGACGCCATCAACAAAAACAGAACCACGCACGATGTAAGTGTTTTCATAAATTCCTTTCTGATACGATCCGGCCCATGCGAAACGTAATTGAGAGATTCCGAGAACTTCACGAGTCCGGCTGTTTTGTCATACCTAATCCGTGGGACGTTGGCAGTGCAGTTTACCTTCGTCACCTCGGTTTCAAAGCACTCGCGACAACCTCGTCCGGTTTTGCGTTTAGCCGAGGCATGCCTGATGACATCAGCTACGTTCAGCGCGACACGGTGCTCGCGCATTTTCGCGAGATAGTCAATGCCACGCCGTTGCCGGTCAATGGCGACTTTCAGAACGGCCATGCCGACGAACCCGAACAGATCGCCGAGAACGTCGCGCTGTGTGTCGAAACGGGCGTTGCCGGTCTTTCGATTGAAGATTCCACCGGCGACGAAACCAAACCGCTTTACGATTTTGAACTCGCAGTCGAAAGAGTCAAAGCCGCGCGCCGCGCGATCGATCAATCGGGTGAGCCGGTTGTCTTGACCGCGCGTTGCGAGGCGTGGCTCGTGGGCGACAGCGATCCGTTCCAGACGTCGATCAAACGTTTGACTGCTTACGCCGAGGCCGGGGCTGACTGTCTTTACGCGCCCAGCGTAGTAGCCAACCCAAATGAGATCTCGGCGATCGTGCAGGCGGTCGCGCCCAAGCCGGTGAACGTGCTCGTGTCGCGTGCCGATCCAAATCTGACGGTCGCAAAACTCGCGGATCTCGGCGTGCGTCGTATCTCCGTCGGTTCAGCACTCGCGCGAGTCGCGTGGGGCGCGTTTATTCGCGCTGCTCGCGAGCTTGCGAATGATGGAACATTCGAAGCGTTTGCCGACAGCGCGTCCGGAACCGAGTTGAACAATCTCTTTCGTTAAGCGTGACTACTGAACCAATCGCACCAAAGCAGCAGCGAAGCTGATCCACGCTTCAGTCGGCGCGAGAATAATCCGCAATGGCTGCATCAGGATCAAAAACAACCCGCCCCACAGAAGCGCCGGATGCAATCGCTTGTGGCGAATCGTGTCGAACGCCACGAACCCAATCAGCACCAGATCCGTCAAACCGAAAAATGCGAGTGGTCCACCCTTGACGATAAACTCGAGCGGAATGCGCGCTATTGCCGGCGTCAACAGGTTGATCGCCGCCAGCAGCATTAGCCGCTTATGAATGTCGAGCCGCTTGCGGTAGTAGAGCGCGGCGCTGATCAGAACCGCGAAAATCACCATGTCGCCGAGGGGAATGATCAGAAACGGTAACGGCGGTGGATCACCCGGCGCGGCCAGACTCGGATTCTCAAGAAAGCGCGCCGCGGCGTAGAGTCCGGTCAGTATGCCGACAACGAACACGAGCGCTGCCAAAACAGCGCCAAATATGCCGAGACGCTGGTGCAGTTTCGTGCGGCGCTTCGCGACGAGCGTCACCTGCACGATAAACAGCACGACCCACGCGGTCATGATGATGGCGTGCAGGTGAACGATTAGATTCGGTAATGCGGGAGTTGGAAAGAAGCCCTTGAGATAGTAGGTGCGAGCAAAACCTGCCAGCACGATCAGGGGAAAGATAATAGCCGCCAGCAAATACAGCGGCCGGTCGCTGATGCGGCGATGGATGGGGGTGGTAGCCATGGGAGATTCCTCTTTGAGATTTGTCTTCAGTTCTGTGTCTCGGTGTGTCTCTGTGGTGAAGATAACCACCGAGGCACGGAGACACGGAGAACGTTCTTACCTGCGCCGGGCCAGTTTTCCGTAAAACGCGTAGTCAGCTTTTTCGCCACGAACCTGCAGGCGCCAGTTGCCGAAGTCTTCAGCGCTGTCGCAACTATTGCCACGGCCCTGCAACACCAGCACATACTTCGCCGGTGTGCTGTTCCTGAAAAATCCGCTGCCCTTGATGTCGCCTTCGAGACGCCACTCTTTGTAGAGCAATGGACCACCTCCGGGACTCACTTTGCCGTCGTGAATGTCAACCGAGTGGTTCCAGATCTTGTTTGGCAACGGCAACTCCAACGTGCCGGTGTTTGTGCCGGAACGAAATGTGAGGCGCCAAACGTTGCCGACGAACGCGCCCGTTAACGAATAACTCGTATTCGGTCGTTCAATACCCAGCGAGTCTTCTTCGATACCGGCTTCCGTTGAGTATAGGTACGCGGTGCGCGCAACACGAATGCGTTGAAGCTCAGAACGTGGGTGCTCGTCGAGGTAGACTTCGCCACTGAAATAGTGGCCTGGATTTGAACAACACGCGCACGCGAGCGCATTGATCGGCGATAAGAGCACGGCCACAATCGCGGCCAGTAGAAGCGTAGTTTTTGGTCGGCGCATATTTTCCCGGCGAGCTTGCGGGCCTCAGCCGTAGCAAACAGTCTCGCTGCTGACGTAAACTATCTCAGCGAAAGGCCAAACACCAAATCAAGATGCCGACCATTCCGCAACGCGACCTCTATCGCATGATCAACGAAGCCGGTGCACGCGGCGAACGCGTCGTTGTGGCGACCGTCGCACACACGCGTGGCTCGACTCCGCAGCAACGCGGTGCGAAGATGCTCTTCTTTCAGAACGGCGAAGTGGCGGGTACGGTCGGCGGTGGTTGCATCGAAGCGGAGGTTTGGGCTGAGGCGCAAACGGCCATGCGTTCCGGCAACTCAGCGTTGCATCACTTCTCACTCACCGCTGATGAAGCGAGTGAAGAAGGAATGGTTTGCGGCGGTACGATGGACATATTCGTCGAGGTCTTAGGTGCCTGAAAACTTTTTAGCCAGCTACAAAGCAAAGCATCAGCACCCGCTGAACCGGCTGACGCACAGCATCGGCATTCCGATGATCGTCATTTCGCTGCCGCTTGTCTTCTTCAGTTGGCGCTGGGCTTTGGCGTTGTTCGTAGTCGGCTGGATCTTTCAGTTCATCGGTCATGCGATCGAAGGTAATCAACCGGCGTTCTTCAAAAACCCCGTCTATCTCCTGATTGGACCACTCTGGCTGTTGCGGCGAGCAGCGTCGTCAGTCGGCTTGATCAAAACGAAACCTGTAAAATAATGCATCCGTCTTCGCTGGCAATAACGAAGAAGGTTGCTGAACTACTCGAACGCGGCGTTGCGGCGGTCGTGATTACAGTTGCGCGTGGTGAGAGTGCCGGCGCGAAGCTGTTGATCGATGAAGCCGGGAACACGACGGGAAGTTTGGGCGCCGCGGAGCTGGATTCACTTGTTGGGTCGCAGGTTTCGAAGTTTCTTCAGTCACGCGACGAGACACGGTTAGTTTGCGTCAAGGATTTCGCCACGGATTTTCCGTCTGCGGGTGAGACGTTTCTGCTATTTGAACGTTTGCAGGCGTCGCCGCGGCTGGTTGTGTGTGGCGCCGGACACGTTGGCGCGTCATTGGCGAAGCTGGGTGCGTTTCTCGGTTATCAAACCACGCTCATCGACGACCGGGCCGAGTTTTTACAGCGCGATCGTTTTAAGGATGACCAGATCGAACTGGTTGTGGCGAGTGATTGGAGTTCGGCTGTGCGCGGGGTGATCGGGAACGGGCGCGGTGTTTCGGTTGCCGTGGTGACGCGTGGTCATAGTGAAGACGAGC
>DASUPR010000234.1:0-12902 GCA_036281015.1 Pyrinomonadaceae bacterium | reverse complement strand
CGCGCGGTGCTGCACCCCGAATCCGCGCCGCCGTTGTTACAAACCTTCGACCAGAAGATCGAAGGCTTCGGCGTGCTCGGTATTGAGCAGACGATCGTCGTGCGTTTCACGAAGGAGTTTTCCAACGTCAGCGCCGAAGGTTTTATCAACGACGTCGTAATGGATCGGCTGCACGCACGCGAAGTTTATCTCGGCAAGGGTTTCGCTTTTGGTCACAACCGCGAAGGCAATATCGAGCTGCTGAAGCGTCTCGGCGGCGAACTGGGTTTCGTCGCGGGCGAGGTTCCGGAAGTCAAATTTCGCGGCCAGCGCGTGAGCTCGAGCAAGATTCGCGAGCTGTTGGCGCGCGGCCAGGTGAACCTCGCGCGGCGCATGTTGGGCCGTCCGTACGGCGTCGAAGGACGTGTCGAACGCGGCGCGGAACGCGGTCATAAATTGGGCTTTCCCACAGCGAACCTGCACCCTCACAACCGCGTCATACCCCGGAATGGCGTGTACGTCACCGGCACTTTGATTGCGGGACATTGGCGGCGCAGCGTAACAAACATCGGGCTGCGGCCGACGTTTGGCGATGCGTCGGAACCTTCAGTGGAGACCTTCGTACTGAACTGGGACGGTGACCTTTACGGCGATGTCGTGCGCGTCAGGTTTTTGTATCGGTTGCGCGACGAGCGAAAGTTTAGTTCAGTAGACGAATTGACGAAGCAGATTAAGACGGACGTGGCTCGCGCCGAGAGTTACTTCGAGCACGCGGGCACGAAGCATATGTTAGAGGTTGTGTAGTTTTTATAATGAGCGCACTTATCAAATCGGATTTCAATCCCAACGGCCAAAAGCTCACGCGAGCGCAACCGCCGAAACCAACACGCGAGGTCCGGCCGCTGACTGAAGAAATGGTCGACGAGCTGCTTGCCGGCCGTGGCGTGCGCGGCTGGTTGCGCGCGGCGCGTGTGGCGCGCGTGCTGGGACTGTTCTCGCTGTATCTGTTTCTCGACACGTATGACGTGCGCGCGGATTTCAACCGCCGCGCGGTTACGCGTCTGCGGGATCTCGCTCGCGAACGCGGCGGCATGGCGCGTTTGAAAGCCTGGATCTGGGCGCAGCTCTACGCAGCATTCGATCTGTTCATCCGTGGTCTGCGCTACGTGATCTTTCGCGGCGCGGAAGGCTCGGCGCGCAAACAAGCGCGGCTCGAAAAGCAAGCGGTGTGGCTGCGTCAATCGTTAATCGATCTAGGACCAACGTTCATCAAGATCGGACAAGCGCTCGGCACCCGCGCGGATCTGCTGCCGCTGGAGTACGTCACAGAACTGGCGACACTTCAGGATCAAGTCCCGGCATTTCCGACCGATGAGGCTTTCGCACGAATTGAATCAGAACTCGGGCGTCCGTTACACGAGGCTTTTCCGGAGATCGACAGCGAACCGATTGCCGCAGCGTCACTCGGCCAGGTCTATCGAGCGCGACTCGCGACCGGCGAAGAAGTCGCCGTCAAAGTGCAACGTCCGAATCTCGAAGCGACGATCAGTTTCGACATCGCGATCCTGTACCGGCTCGTTAAGCTGACCAACCGTTTCTTCCCGCGCGCAAATGAAAACGCCGACTGGGAAGGAATGCTGCACGAGTTTCACACGACCATCCACGAAGAGATGGACTACGTAAAGGAAGGCCGTAACGCGGATCGTTTTCGTTACAACTTCCGCACGTGGCGCGCGATCCGGGTGCCGAAGATCTACTGGTCACACACCAACACGCGTGTGCTGACGCTCGAGTTTGTGCGCGGCACGAAGGTCGTCGATCTTGAAGGACTGCGCGCAAACGGCATCTCGCCCGTCAAAGTCAATCGCCTGCTGATTCGAACTTATCTCAAGCAACTGCTTGAAGACGGTTTCTTTCACGCCGATCCGCATCCCGGCAACTTGCTCGTGATGGACAGCGGCCATCTCGCATTTTTCGACTTCGGCATGGTTGGCCGGATCAGTCCGCAGTTGCAGACGCAGATGATCGACGCGTTCTTCCACGTCGTCGCGCGCGACGTACACGGGCTGGGCCAGGACATCATCAACCTCAACTTCCTCAAGCCCGGCGTCGATCCGGAAACGGTTCGGCCGGTCGTCGAGAGCCTGTTCACACACTATCTCAACCTGAAGCTCGGCGACGTGAACTTCAAGGAGTTGACTTACGACCTTGCGGAAGTGATTTACGAGTATCCCTTCCGGTTGCCGTCAAACTTCACCTACATCATGCGTGCGCTGATGACACTCGAAGGCATCGGCGTGGTGACCGACCCCGGGTTCAGTTTCTTTGAGACGGCGAAGCCGTTTGCGCGCGAGTTTATGTTGCGGCGCGAAGGCAAGGTTCTGCGCCAGCTCATTCTCGACAAGCTTACTGGCCGCGAGAATGGCGAGAGTCAGATTGCCTGGTCTC
This sequence comes from Pyrinomonadaceae bacterium, assembly GCA_036281015.1. Classification (GTDB taxonomy): domain Bacteria; phylum Acidobacteriota; class Blastocatellia; order Pyrinomonadales; family Pyrinomonadaceae; genus PSRF01. The sequence continues at coordinate 10,475 of DASUPR010000234.1, read as the reverse complement.
GTGTTTGGAAACTGACGAAGATGGCGGCGAAGATGTATCTGGAGAAGCAGTAGTCGCCTGCTTCGACGCCAAAACAAAACTCACAGCGGCTATGAAGAGAAACAGCGCAATGAGAACAAGGACTTGTTTCAATGTGTGGACTCCTCCCTGGTGTGCGATGGGAGCCAGAAGCTAATTGATAATTTTGTTTTTTCTGTCAAGAAAACACAGATTACACGGCGTGAGGTCCATGTAATCTGTGGTTGAGTTCGTTACCTGCTGACTTTGTCCCCATTCACCGGCATCGTGTTGAGCCGCTCGCGGAAGAGATTCAATAGCAGCAACGTTCCGAGCCCGCCGCCGCCTTCAGCTCCGCCGCCGGTGGCCATCACGTCAGGCGTGATCCGCACGCCCTTCTCGCCGATCACCTTCAACGTTTCGACCAGCGCGACACCCTGCGGTCCAAGTGCGTTGACCTGTTCGCGATAGGCCACGCCCTGGGCCTCGCCCATGAGACGCACCTTTTCGGCTTCGGCGCGGCCCGTCTGCTGAATGTAATGGGCCTCGCCCTCGCCTTCGGCTTTGCGCTGTTCGGAGCGCTTGACTGCGATCTCGACGCCCACCGTCGCCGCCATCAAATCTTTCTGATTGTCGGCGTGCGATTTGGTCTTCTCGAGTTGAATACGCTTCTCCTCGGCCTCGCGCTGAGCGTTGTACATGTTCTGCCGCTGCTCGGCGAGAATCTTCTCGGTTTGCGTCTTCATCAACTCTTCCGGCAGATGAATGTGGCAGATGAGCACGTTCACCACGTCGACGTGATACTTGAGCAGGTGCGCCCGCACGCGGGCTTCGGCGCGTTCCTGTTCCTCGTGGCGGTTTTGCAGGTAAGCCATCGCCGACGACTCCGACGCCTGGTTGCGGAAGATGGAGTCGATGAGCGGATGCATCACGTTTTGAATCAGGCGTTCGATGCCGCCGATCTTCGCGACCATGAACGGCGCGTCTTCCGGCTTAACGCGAAACACGACGCGCACTTCCAACTGCATCGTGAAACCGTCTTTCGAAATGACTTCGAACGGATTGAACGTGTTCGCCACTTCACCCGCGGTCCACTCGACTGTCTGGTTCGTAGTCGGAATCACGATCGGGCTGATAGCGAGTGTGTTGACGTAGTAGCGTCCTGGTCCAACAACCGTTTCCTGAATACCACGATAACCTTCAGGCACGACGTACGCTTCGTGCGCGCCTTCGTCGAGACGGCGATCGGCCGGGTCGCCGGTCAGCAAGTCAGCTTTGATCTCTTCCGCGGTGCGCGTGTCGTCGATCGCGTCGAGACGAGCCACTGACTCCTCAGCCTGTTCGCGTTCTTCGCGTTCCATTCGTTCGCGGACCTTCTCGGCCATCGATCGCCGCACGTCTTCTGAAGGATCTCGGCCGACGTTCGACACCACGACAGCCACCTCACCCGGTTTGATCTCCTTCGCTGTTTCGGGAATGACTTTGAACAGCAGCGGGTTGATGTAGTAGGTGCCGGGCAGCAGGATGTCTTTTTGTGGACCACGCTGACCACCGCGGCCGATGAACTCGTGGCCGTCCTGGAAGTTGTCGTGTCCCGGCATCGATTCGGCGACGTAGTCGCGCGGGTTCAACGGCGCGCCGTCGAGCGCTTCCACAAGGCCGATGCCGTTTTCGTTGATGACAGTGGCGTCGAATAGCCGCACCGTGAACAGACCCGGTTTTGTTTCTGTCGAACCGTCGATCGGTCCTGATTGCGTCAGGATGCGATAGACGCCCGGCGTCAGGATGTCGACCTGCGGTCCTTTTTGTCCGCCGGCGGCGATGAACTGTTCGGCGTCCTGAAAGTTGCGATGGTTTGTGATCGCTTTGCCGAGCAGGCGTCCGGGATCGAGTGGACCACCGTCGGCGGCTGTGATGACGCCGACCTTACCTTGCGGCACCAGCGTCGCTTTCGCCACGGAAACGCGGAACAGGTACGGATGGATGGGCCAGAGACCCGGCGGCAGTGTGCGCAACTGAATACCTTTCACGCCGCCCTGTTTGATGAACGCGATTGGGTCCTGAAAGTTGTTGTGTGCGTTCTGCGCGCGATCGGGTGCGAAGATACGGCCCGGCGGCATCGGTTCACCGTCAACCGCTTCGATCACGCCGAGTTCGTCTGGGCCAATCTCGATCAGCGGCACTTTGCGCACTACTCGTTCGAAAGGAAACTTGATCAGGTGCAGACCGGGCTTGAGCACGTCCGCCTGAATACCGACTTCACCTTCTGTGGCGACAACGCGTCCTGGCGGCATCTTCGCGCCGACGTAGCGCCGTTCCTTGATCGCGATTTCGCGCGCGCCAACGTTGACGAAGATGCGTTGGAGGACCACAAGGACAACAATCACGGCAATGAAGATGGCAACCGCGATCGGTAACACTGAAACAAGGTCAATCATTTGCATGGTGTGTCTCTTTCAAGTAGCAAGCACAATTCAACCGGAGGTCGTTGAATGTGTTTAGGTTGGATTGTTAGCACGTTCGAGGTCACGCTTCGCTCGAGAGAGCGTGCGTTTCAGAACGAAGCCGGCGCCGGAAGTGCGGGCGGCCGACGACAAGATCCAGAATTCACTGTTGAATAGCGTTTGAAGCTCCGCGGCAGACATCTCCGAAATCCCCTCTTTGTGCCAGACATCTAGCACCAGCTCAACTGCATTGCGGTACGTGTCTGCACTGTCAGAGAGTGCGGCGGCGTGTAGCAGTCGTGTTGTTGAAACTCTGTCGGGCGATTCACGCCACGATTGGATCAGCTCGTCTGGTAACTGTTTGCTGCCGGCGTTCTCAGCTTCCGCAAACGGCTCGGGTTCTCTAGCTTCGTTGGATTCTGCGAGTTGTTCGGTGTCCGCGCTGGCAAACAAGCTGCCCAGTTGTGACGGCGGCGGCGGCGGGAGTTCGATAGTTTCCGATGTTTTCGCGAGTTTCTGCCAGAAGTAAATGGCGATAGCGATTAAGCCTAAGGCTAAAATCGAACTGATGAGAAGAATGACCATTGCAGCCGGTAACGACCGCTGAAGTTTGATTGGCCGTTACCGCGTAATTGGTTTATACGCCCCTCGGGAGCAAAAGTTCAAAACATAGCATCGGTCAGACGCATGCTAACGATTCAGGGCGTTGAAGAATAACGGAAACGTAGCCCACGACTGCGCGCGGTATTGAGGACGGAAGCCGAAGAGAATGATGCGGCCTTCGCCCATTTTGACCTCGACCAGGGCGGCTTTGCCTTTGAGTTTTTCTGCTCCGAGAAGCCAGCCGGAGAGCAGCGGGTTCTTGTCAGCGGGGTATGACGCGATGATGCGCGCGTTTGCTGCTGGAACGCTTGCGCCAGTAACGTCTGAGACTTGAAATACCGGCGAGTCTTCGGCCCACGCGATCGTTTCTTTGGGCATTCCATTCGCGATCGGATGCGTCGTGTCGAGCTCGATGCGCAGGATCGATCCCGGAACATAGAACTCAGTGCGCGGCAGGCCGGCGACAACGTTGAGTACTGGTAATTTGAACTGCTGGATCGCGAGGTTGGAAGCACGGTTCACAAAGATCAGTGTGCCGCCGCCTTCGACAAACTCACGCAACGTTTTCACGCCTTGCTCGCCCAGACCACCCGAAACTTCAGGAGGCATTGTTCCCGCACGATAACCGTCGAGTAACGTGCGCGCTGACTGATCGGGAATCACGATCGCAGGATATTTGATCGTTACTCCGGGTGAAGGTTTGTAAGTGATGGCACCCGCGCGCAGATCTTTATCGGTGAGTGTGGCAAAAGGAATGCCCACGGTGTCGAAGATCCACCTGGTCCAACCCTCATCGTAAGCCGGTACTGAAGAACGATAAAGCGCACGCAAGTGTGTACCGGGTGCGGCAGACTCGGCTTTTCTCGCCGTGCTGACTTCATCCAGTGTCTCTGACGGCGTGTGTCTAAAAGGCGCCTTCACCGCTTGAACTTCAACACCCATCAACAGCGGCAGTGTGTGTGCGGTCACGTCGTAAGGCGCTATCGGATGGCCCGTGGCATCCCTGAGGTTTGGATAAGTCTGCACTTCCAGCAAAGTCTTCGCAAACGCGCCGTACGGCTGGTCCATACGCACGAGTTTCGTTCCCTCGGGAAAAGTGCGGGTGCCGATCTTGAAACTCGTACCCTCTTTGGGGACAACGAACTCGACACCGCCACGTTTGAGTATTGCGAGAAGCTCTCCAGCGTTTGGCGACGGCTCGATCAGATAACCAAACAGTTCGCCCGGTCTGCGCGTCCGCACGGCTTCTTTCCCGATCCCGTAAAACGAGCGCAACCACTCAGCGCGATTCTCAGCCGCGTTGCGCAACAACAAGAACGCCGCCGTCGTCATGTAATTCGTGATGTTGCTCAGCCGCCACTCGCCACCACGCCACACTGGTCCAAAAGTCGCTGACTCTTTCTGCGGATCGTAACCCTCGCGCGACGTGAGCTCGTTGAGCTTCAACGTCATCGGCGACGCGATCTTCGCGGAAGCAGTCTCCGACAACATGCGCACACCCGCGTGGTAGTGCGAATAAGCACGCGCGGGTGTCCACGCGTCGTAAGTTGAATTGGTCGTGATGCCTTCGAAACCCTTGGCGCGCATCTCAGCCGCCATCCAGTTACCGAGCTTCGTGTAACCGGCGACGATCTGGCGGGGCACGTTTGGCTCAACCGGCGCCATGTACGGCGGGAGGAAGAGTCGCGAACCCATCGCGCCCTGCTGGTGAATGTCGTGGACAATCTGCGGGCGCCAAACGTTGTGAATCTTATCGACCGTGAGCTGCGTCTCGACCTGCGTGAACGCGTACCAATCGCGATTGTTATCGTGTCCGGTGTACTTGTGATAGAGCTCCGGCGGGTCGGTTCCTTCGTACGGCGTGCCGAGAGTTTTCTCGTACCAGTTCTTCACGATGTCCACGCCATCGGGATTCAGCGAAGGAACCAGCAGCACGATTGTGTTCGTGAGTATGTTTTGAATCTCCGGATCGTTTGAAGACGCGAGCCGGTGCGCGATCAGCGTGCTCGAGAGATACGAACCCACTTCGGTCGAGTGAATGCCGCAGGTGATCAGCACGATCGTCTTGCCGCGAGCGATCAATGCCGCCGCTTTGCGATCGCGTGTTGCGAGTGGTCCGAGTTTACGCGGATCGGCGAGCTGCGCCTGGATCTGTTTGTACTCGTCGAGTTTCGCGAGGTTGTCAGGCGCGCTGATCGTGGCCATCACGAACGGTTTGCCCATTGACGTCTGGCCGAGCGTCTCGAAAACAACGCGGTCACTCGCCCGATCTAACTGCTCGAAATACTCGATTACCTGGCTCCACGAAGCGAGTTTCCGATCGTCGCCCGGTGTAAACCCGAGCACGTCTGACGGCATCGGAACCTCAGCTACGGAGACCGGCCGAATCGACCGCGCAGCAGGCGCGTAGGCGATAAACGCAAAGAGCAGTAGCAGGACGGGTATTCGGAGTTTCATCCGGCGCAGTTTACCATCAAAGATGCGCAAAATGGCCCGTAGAAGCGCTTGCCGAGTGCGTTCGGCCCGTGTAAAGTAGCGAGCGTTTCAAACCCCGCGCACTCCCCGTTGTGGAAAATTCGTTGGAGGTCAACCCGGATGTCTTCTGAAACCGTCGGTACAAACGTCGGTGCAAATGAGTATCCAGATCGAGTTGCAGTCGCTGCTCCAAAGGGAACTAATCCTCTCCTCGCAACCTTCCGGCCATATATCCCGGCCGCTGTAAAGCTTCGCGAGCTCACGCCGCTGCCGTTAATCGTCGGTACGTTGCTGGGAATGATCTTCGGCGCGTCTTCGTTGTGGCTGGTGCTGAAAGTCGGTTTGACGGTCAGCGCTTCGATTCCTGTCGCCGTCATCTCGATCAGTCTTTTCCGGCTGCTCAGTAAGGTCGGCGTGCGCGAGGCAACGATTCTCGAAAACAACGTCGTGCAGACCGCTGGATCGGCGGGTGAGTCGATCGCTTTCGGCGTCGGCGTGACGATGCCCGCGATCATGATCCTGGGTTTCGACCTCGAATTCACGCGCGTGATGCTCGTCGCGACGATGGGCGGACTGCTCGGCATCCTGATGATGATTCCGCTGCGCCGCGCGCTGATCGTGCAACAGCACGGCATCCTGAAGTATCCGGAAGGCACTGCGTGCGCGGAGGTGTTGAAGGCAGGTGCATCGCCGGAATCACGTGCGGCAGCGGATCCGAGTTACAGGACCAAAGCCGAGACGGCTGACGAAGCTGGTTCAGGCGCGAAGACGATCTTTACGGGTTTCGGTATCGGACTCGTTTACCAGATCGGGATGGCCGCGCTTAAGGGTTGGAAAGACGTGCCGAGCAAAGTGTTTGGCGCGCCGTTCAAAGCCGGTTCGCTGGCTGCAGAGATCTCGCCGGCGTTGCTGGGTGTTGGTTACATCATTGGACCGCGCATCGCGTCGATCATGTGCGCGGGCGGCGTGCTGGCCTACCTGGTACTGATTCCGGCGATCAAGTTTTTCGGTGAAGGCATGACCACGGCGCTGACGCCGGGCACCGTGCCGATTGCCGAAATGGGACCGGACGATATTCGCGGCGCTTACGTGCTTTACATCGGCGCGGGCGCAGTGGCTGCGGGCGGAATCATCAGTCTGTTCCGTTCGTTGCCGACCATTTGGCACGGTTTGAAGGGTGGTCTCAGTGACTTGCGCGGCGGACAGTCGGCAAGTTCGAATTTGCCGCGAACGGATCAGGACCTCTCTATGAAGATCGTGGTGGGCGGCGTGCTGGTGCTGATCGCGATGATCATGATCCTGCCGCAGCTTCATCTCCAGTTTAATTTGCTGGGCGCGATTCTCATTATCGCTTTCGGTTTCCTGTTTGTGACGGTTTCGTCTCGTCTCACTGGCGAGATTGGCTCGTCGTCAAACCCGATCTCGGGCATGACTGTGGCAACGTTGCTGCTGACGTGTTTGATTTTCTTGATAGTCGGTTGGAGTGGTCCAAGCTACTACGTTACCGCGCTCTCGATTGGCGGTATCGTTTGTATCGCGGCTTCAAACGGCGGCACCACTTCGCAGGACCTGAAGACGGGTTTCCTCGTTGGCGCGACGCCGAGATATCAGCAGATCGCGATTCTCATCGGCGCGCTCGCGTCGGCTTTGATTCTTGGACCAATCCTGCTCCGGCTTAACGACCAGAGCACGGTGTATGTACCGCAAACGACTTTCCGCACCGTGCAGAACGGTCCACAACTCGACAGTGCAGCGGCGGCAGCACTTCCTGCTTACACGGAAACCACGCAACCTCCGGGTGGTGGTCCTGGTGGCGGCGGCGGCTTCCGCTTGCTGAAGAACGAAGCCGCAGCGGGCCTCGTCGGTGGTCTTGAACCGGGCGAATATCTCGTCGACGGTTCAGGCAAGGTCGTGCAAAGAGTCGAGCGTAATTTCCCGGCGACTCTCAAGCCTGATATGGCGGACCTTGGACCGGCGGAACCGGTAAAAGGCACGGGATTGGTTACTCCCGATCCGAACCTCTATCGCACGTGGCACAAGATCGACGAGCAGAATGGCGCTCCGGGCAAATACCTCGTCGACGATCAGGGCAACATCAAGTACTACGTCGACCCCGGTATCAACGGTACGCATCGTGTCGCGCCCGACGGCTCGTCAGTCTCGAAATACGACGCGCCGAAGGCGACGCTGATGTCCTACATCATCAAGGGCATTCTGAATCAGCAACTGCCGTGGGGTCTCGTGCTGCTCGGCGTGATGATCGCGATCGTGCTCGAAATGGCCGGCATTCCATCGCTCGCATTTGCGGTCGGTGTTTACCTGCCGTTGTCGTCGTCCAGCCCGATCTTCATCGGCGGCATGATTCGCTGGCTCGTGGACAAGTACCTGCGGAACAAGTTCAAAGGCCGCGAGATGTCCGAAGAAGAGTTCGTCGCTGAGACAGACAAGAGCCCCGGCGTCCTGATGGCTTCCGGTTACATTGCCGGTGGCGCGTTGGCGGCGGTGTTCATCGCGTTCTTCGCGGGCCTGTGGAAAGAGCGAAGCGACCTGATCGAACACTGGTCGCGGGAAAACAATCCGTTCTTTGCCGGCGACTGGGCCAATGTGCTCTCGCTGCTTCCGTTCATGGTGTTGATGGTTCTTCTCTACCTCGTCGGTCGAGAGAAGCTCCTCGCGCCAAAGCGACGATAGCTGTAACTCTATGCCTCAGTGCCTCTGTGGAAACAAACACTACAGAGGCACAGAGACACTGAGGAACTTCTCGATGTTGCAACGTACCCAAACGATAATTTGTCTCCTCGTGCTGATTATGCTCGCTGGTTCGTCGTCTGCACTGGCGCAGAACCCGCAGCGGACGCCAACTGAGACCACGCGTTTCTTCTACCAGATGCTGCGCGAAAAGAAGTTTCGCGAGGCTTTTATGATCTCGATCTATCGCTCGGCGATCGAGGGCTTGTCGACGCAGGAGTTTGAAGAGTTGCGGCCGGACTTCGAGAAGATGGCCTTGGCTGTCAGTGAAAGAATTCCTCAGACAATCGACATTTCCGGCGAACAGATCAGCGGCGATACGGCTACAGTCTTTGTGAAAGTGCTCGGCGCTGATGGCAAGGAAAAGGTCGAGCCTGCGACGTTGATCAAGATCGACAACACCTGGATCGTCGGCGACAGAGAGAACCTGGAGCTCGTCAAGAAAGCAGGGAAACAGTTTTTCTTCGACGCCCGCATCAGCGCCCATCACAACGACGTGCAGGACATGATGACGCGCATCTCGCTCGGTCAGGTGCTCTACAGCCAGAATCGCAACGGCCTTTTCGGTAATATGGCCGAGCTCATCGCCGCCGGCGTCGTTCCCAAAGACATCGAAACCACCGAATCAACCGGCTATCGCTTCCAGATCAACCGTTCGGCAGACGCGAAATCGTGGTATGCGACCGCCGAGCCGGCCCAGTACGGCCGCACCGGCAAGCTCTCCTTCTACCTCGACGCTACCGGCGTCAGAAGTGGTGACAACGGCGGCAAGCCGCTCGTCGTCAAAAATAATTAACTATTGCGTGTGTGTGGCTTGGTTCTCTAGAATGGCTTTGCGGCTGCCCCCCGACTCCTCTGGTTGGCCTAACCCTCAAAATTAGTGGTCTAAGTTATCGGGCCAGGGAATGTCAGAGCTTCCACGTAGAATCGTGTCACATCTGCGCCGTTTCATCGGTAATCGGCGGGGACATAAACGTGTGCGCGCCCGGCTGAATTTCACGATCAGCCTGTCAGATCCGCGCGTCAACACGAACGGTTCACGCCGCCTGCCCACGCTTGATGGACACACGCTCGACATCAGCACGACCGGTCTTGCGTTGATAGTTCCCGCGATTCGCATCGGCGAACACTACCTGGCCGGGTCAGACCGGCGTGTCTATTTGAAGCTCCAACTGCCGGGTGGTCCAATCGAGATGAAGGTAGCGACGGTTCGTTATGAGGCCCTCGAAGAGACTGACGAAGAGACCGGCTACCTGATCGGCGCTCGCATCGTCGAGATGGCCGATGCTGACCGCGCGAGTTTCAACAAATACTTAGCCCAGATCCTTAACTAAAAACCAGCGACCCAAAGGCTTCGGAAACGTGAAAGGCCGGCTCCGGCGTTCGCGTCGGACGCCAGGCGAGGTATCGATCCGGCGCCTCGGGGCCGACGCAACGGAAGAGATTTACTAACCACACGTCTTTCGGCGTTGGTTTCGGAATTGAGTCACTCCACGGTATCGACATCGTAACTATAATCCGTGTTTCCTCGACCGTGGCCGACACGGACATGCCAGACCTGTAGTCCCAATCCGTAAGCCGTCCTTCGCTAGCGAGAACAATCCCGAGATCGACCCACTCGCCGGTTGGCGCGGCCTCAAATTCAAAGTAGCGCGACGGATTCTCGGGGTTCGGCGCGACGAAGATCTCGCACACGTCACGGTCCCACAGTCCTAACGTTTTCCGATCGGTTTTCGGCTCGGCAGACACGATCAAAGGTTCGTGCTGGTTGCCGACAAAACGCACGTGCAACGCCGCGTCAGACCAGCAAATGCGCGCTTCAGCGTGTCGCTCGACCGGCGCCGGCTCGCCGGACCACAAATGACCGATGGTTATGGGCTGGCACCTCTGCCAGACCTCACTTTCAAAATCGTCTGTGTTAATCCGTGTCCCTATATTCTCTGCAAACATTTTTCTACTAGTTCATTTGGATCAGAGCTTGTAAAGACGCGGCCTGCGGTCCCACGTTTACCAAACTTCTGCAGTAAAAACTCCGATTCGTCCGCGACGCCGCCCGTTCCCGTTAAACAGCCAATAATCTTTCCCTCATCGTGCGCGATCGTAAACTCGTTCAACGAACCCATCGCGCCCGCGACAAACAAAACAATCTCACACGAGCGCACCAGCACGACGTTTCGCCCTTTCAAACCAAAACCCGTGTAGACGATC
>DASUPR010000233.1:0-4227 GCA_036281015.1 Pyrinomonadaceae bacterium | reverse complement strand
ATCTGCCGGGTTGACCTGCAGGTTTGGCGTGAAGGTGATGTTGACGCGATTGAATCCGAGCCGCGCTTCGTTGGTGACGTTTGGACCAAAGATGTGCGTTTCGTTCAACGTCAGGATTTGCCGGGTTGACTGGCGCGTGTCGCCGAAGCCCGGCAGCGTGTTGCCCTGAAGGTTTGGCTCGCCACGCTTGTCGCGTTGAAACGCGTAGTAGCCGTGCAGGCGATCGTTCGCGCCGAAACTGTGACTGACGTCGCCGGTCCATTGATCGATGTCGACCGGCGCAGTTCCGGAACCTGCAAACCTGCCGATCTGCGTCGGCACGCCGTTCACGATCACCGTGTCGACACTCGTCGGCAGTGGAATCAATGGCAAGAGTTTTGTGACTGTCGAATTAGTCACGCCCGCGCGCTGTGCGAGTGTTGGCACGTTGCTCGTCAGCGTCAGCCCCTGGCGCTGGCGCAGGCCTTCGTAACTGAAGAAGAAGAACGTGCGGTTCGTGCCGTTGTAACTGAAGATTGGACCACCTTCGCCGAAGCGCGGAAAGTGAATCGGGCCGCCGATGTTGAAGCCGAACTGATTGCGCTTGAACGGTGGCGGTTCGCTGGAGTTGAAGTCGAAAAAGTTGCGCGCGTCGAGTTTCTCATTGCGAAGGAACTCAAAAAATTCTCCGTGATACGAGTTCGTGCCTGAACGCGTCGCGATGTTGACGATCGCACCGGAGTTGCGGCCGTATTCGGCGCTGAAGGTTGAATTGTCGACTTTGAACTCCTGCACGGTGTTGATCGACGGCTGGAACGTGATCTGGTTTTGGACCATGTCGTTGAGGTTGATGCCGTTGATCATGAAGTTGACGGTGTCTTCGCGGTTGCCGGCGGTGTTGAAGGCAAACGAGCCCTGGCCACGCAGCGGCGCCGTGAGGAAACCGTTCTGCGGTGGCGTAACCGAGCCGGGAATCAACAAGCCGAGATCGACAAAGTGACGCCCGTTCAGAGGAATCTCCTGAACGGTGCGTTGATCGATAACGGTGCCGACCGATGTCGTCGCTGTTTCGATCACGGGAACGTCGGACGAGACGAGCACCTGCTCGGAAATTGCGCCGACGTCCAGTTGAAAGTTCTGAACGACGGTTTTGGCAACTTCGAGGATGACGTTATCGGCGACCTGTGTTTTGAAGCCCTCGATCTTTACTTCGATTGCGTACGTGCCGACCGGCAGGGCGGCGACCTGGTAGTTGCCGTCGGTGTCAGTTTGCGTACTGCGTTCGAATGATGTGCTGCGATTTCTGACCGTCACGGTGGCGTTGGGAACAAGAGCACCTTTCGAGTCGGTGACGGTCCCTTGAAGGGTAGCGGTGGATTGTGCCAATACCGGAGAGCTAACAAGCAGACCGGCCACTAGCAAAAACAGTGGACCAAAAAGAGCGATCTTTTTGCTAAGCATGAATTGACCTCCGAGGTAGGACCGACGTTGTGGGGGAGCCGCTTTATTGACTAAGCAATGTCAATGCCGCGGGATTGCGCGGCACCGACTCGCTTTTGTTAGGAAAACGTCACACCAACCCGGAGAGCAAAACGCCTCTCGATCCAAAAATAACAAGTCCATCCAAAAGACAGGAAACCTCCGCTCACCAGCGTGTGAGAAACGAGCGCAGCGAACGATCCATCTCGTCGAAGGACTCGGCGCAAAACAGAATCGCCTGGTAGTGCGTTGGGTCGTAAACGTGGTTCGCCGCTGCTTCCAGATCGAGCGGTCGCAACTCCGCCTTGTGCATCTCCGCCAGTTCACCCGCCGACGACAACAAGCCGGTGCCGTAAGCCTTGATCTGTCCGTTCTCACGCAAAACACCAAACTCGATTGTGAACCAGTAGACCCGCGCCAACCGGTCCAACTGTTCCTCCGACTTCGTGCGCCGCACCGCTTCGCCAAACATCCGATTGAGCTCGGCGAATCGCGGGCTCGCCAGCGTCACCGCGTGTCCGATGATCTCGTGCACCACGTCTGGTTCCGGCGTGTAAAGCGGCGTCGAGTGGTGCCGGATGTACTGCGTGCAAAGAAACACGCCGCGCGCCAGCGACTCGAGAAACACGCGTGGCTCAACAAGGCCGGCGACCGGTTCAAGCTGAAAGCCGCTAATCGCTTCCACCTTGCGGCTAACTTCATCCAACTGCGGAATCCGATCCGTGTCGAAGTTCAACTTCGCGAGACAATCGCGATACTCGGCACAGGCATGTTCACGATGCGCCGGACCGAGCGCGGTCCAGATTGTTCGCCAGACGTCATGTTCCTGTTCGGTGTAGGGCGCGTGCGGAATCGCTTGTCCGGGCCGGTAACTCATGGCGATGTCGGCGATCGCGTTGCGCCGCGCGCGATATTCGGGGTCGCGAAAACCGGGATGGTCTGGGTCAAGTTCGATAATCCGCACTTCAACGTGGTCCAGCAATACGGGTTTAGTTTCGAGTGGCGTCATTGGTTTTCCTCGCAAAACAAAACGGCCACCAATCCTCCTGGAAGGATTGGTGGCCGGTTCGTGAAACCTGTCGTTGGTTGCTACATCAGCATGCGCCGACAGTCTATCGTCCGACCGCTCCTCCCAGTGGAGAGCGGGCCGTAATAGTAATAATAACGATAAGACGTTCGGTTCATGACTGCACTTCGGCAAACAGAATAGACTAACCCCGGCTAAAAACGCAACGTCTGTCGTGCGTCAAAGAAGCCTTCCCACGGATCGCCCCTTTTCTCCAAAAGCTCGGGGACGTTGGTGATCGTGAAGTCGGTAATCTTCACGCCGTCGGAGATCTGCTTCCACGTCAACGGCATCGACACCGTTGCTTTCGGCTTCGCGCGCGCTGTGAAAACCGCCGCCAGACTCTTCCCGCGCGCGTTCTGCATCCAGTCGACGTAGACCTGCGTGGCCGCGCGCTTGGCGATCGTCCGTTCAACCGTCGCGATCTTCGGCGCGCGTCTCGCGACTTCAGTAGCAAACAGCCGCGCAAACTCCGCGACTTGCTCGTAGTCGTTCTTCGGCTTCAACGGCATGTAGACGTGCAGTCCCGACGAGCCGGAGGTTTTCGGAAACACTTCGAGCCCGATTTCGTCCGCGACTTCCTTCACCTTCAACGCAACCTGCAGAACGTTTTCCCACGGCGCTTTTTTCGGATCGAGATCGATCGCGATCCAGTCAGGCTTGTCTAAATGTTTTGTGGTCCCGTGCCACGGGTGCTGTTCGATAGTGCCGAGCGTGACGAAGTGCAACAGCGAAGCAACGGTTGTGTAAACGCCGTAGTCGAGTTCCCTGCCTTCCTGATTTGTCAGTCTGACTGTCTTGATGAACTCGGGCGCGCTTTCGAGGTCCTGCTGGAAAAACATCGGCGCCTTGATGCCGCGCGGCCAGCGTTGCAGGATCGCTGGTCTATCTTTCAGAAACGGCATGATGCGATCCGCGACTTTGAGGTAGTAACAGAGCAGATCGAATTTCGTCAGTTTCTCGTCAGGCCAGTAGATACGATCCAGGCTCGTGACCGAAACGCGTTCGCGACCGACTTGCAAGACCAAATCGCCTTTGGGCTGATCCAGGCTCAAAAATTCCTGGACCGTGACGATCATTCCACCTTTTTGGCGCGTTGTCTTAACCATGATGTGTGTAAGTATACTCCGCCAGATCTGTCTCGGAGGTATCAGCAATGCATAAACGAACCATCACGATCGCCTTTTTACTGGCTACGCTCGCGGCGGCAACGTTCGCGATGTCCCCGCAGCAGGTTACCTACACACTCGACGCCAGCCGCAGCAAGTTCATGGCCCACGCGAACCGATCGGGTCTGCTTTGGTTCAAGGGAAAGAGCCACCATCTGGCGGCTAGCGACTTCAGCGGCACGGTCCAACTGACGCCGCAAAGCGTTACGCCCGCATCGCTGCGTCTGGTCGTCAAAGCAGCTTCACTACACGAAACCGGAGCAGATTTCACCGATCAGCAAAAACAGATCATCGATAAGGAACTGAAAGACATCGTGCTCCATCCGGATCAGTATCCGGAGATCGTTTTTCAGAGCACGAACGTGACTGCGAGACCGGCGAAGACCGGAGGCGGCTACGACGTGCGGCTGATCGGCGATCTGACGTTACACGGCACGACGCGCCGGATCGAGATTCCCGCAACCGTGACGCTAAACGGCGACGAGATGAGAGCGGTAGGAAAGTTCAGCATCGACCGCGACGATTACAAAGTGA
>DASUPR010000232.1:0-18583 GCA_036281015.1 Pyrinomonadaceae bacterium | reverse complement strand
AGCGCGAGTGCGAAGGTGGCGATGACGGTGTCGCCGGCGCCGGTTCCATCGACTGCTTGCGCGCCGACAGCGGGGATGTGCAGTGCGAGTGGCTCTTCCGTCACCAGCATCATTCCGTTGCGGCCGCGCGTGACGAGCAGGGCGTCGAGTTGGAGTTGCTGTCGCAAACGACCGGCGGCAGTTTCCAGTTGCGCGAGTGATTCGGCTGGCGACCCGATCAGGTGTTCGACTTCGTCTTCGTTCGGCGTGGCAGCAGTAAGGCCGGAAAAATCCGACAGACGAAAGCGTGAATCGACAAGTACCGGAATGTTTCTCGAGCGATGTGCTTCGCGAACCAGCTCGATTGCTTGCTGATCGACGAGACCGTAGTTGTAGTCTGACAGGATCACGGCGTCCGCGCGTGGGAGAGAATTCTTGAGCGAGTCCGTTAAGGTCTCGCGCAGTGCCGGTTCATTTAAAGGAGCGTCTTCGTAGTCGACCCTGATGACTTGCTGTTTGTTTGCGTGAGCGTGACCCGCGAGGATGCGCACCTTCGTCGTGGTCTGAATCTTTTCTGAAAGCACCAGTCCTTCGACATTCACCCCGGCGGCGCTCAACTTGTCGCGCAGCGCGTTTCCGGCTTCGTCGTTACCCGCGACAGAGACAAGCGATACGTTCGCGCCGAGTGCGGCGAGGTTCAAAGCACAATTCGCCGCGCCGCCCGGAACTGTCTCCGTCGACTCGTGCCGCAAAATAAAAACAGGCGCCTCGCGCGACACGCGGCTGATCGAGCCGTAAAGAAACTTGTCGGCAATGCTGTCGCCGACGATCAGCAGCCGCCGTTCTGAAAAACGCCTGACGATGTTAAGCAGTCGTTCTTGCACGATCTCGTTCAATAACTATCCGGGCCACGTCCAGAAGAGTTTCGCCCACAACTTCCGGCTCGAATTCCCACGTGTCGCGTTGATATTCCCACTCGCCGCGGCCATACCCGCTCAACACAAACGCGGAGTGGAGTCCGGCGTTTCTCGCTAATTTGATATCGCCGTAACGATCGCCGACCATCCAGCTTCTCGCTAGATCAATATCAAAGTCCTTAGTAGCGCGGTCGATGAGACCGGTCTTCGGTTTACGGCAGCCGCAGTCTAATCGATACGGTGGCTCACCGACAGATGGGTGATGCGCGCAGTAATAGATCGCGTCGAGCTTAGCGGAAGCATTCTCCAAGGCGCGTGTCAGTTGTTCGTGGACCTTCACAATTACGTCTTCTGCGAAATAACCACGCGCGACGCCGGCCTGATTCGTTACTACGATTGCCAGCCAGCCGTTGTCGTTTAGCACCTTGATCGCCTCAGCCGTATATGGAAACACACGAAAGCGTGACGGATGATTGACGTAGCCGACTTCCTCGGAAACGGTTCCGTCGCGGTCCATGAAGAGTGCGGGTCGTTTCATCTAGTGTTCACGCGACCGAATCGCAAAGGCTCCTCACGGTTTTCGCAAAGCTCGCGCGTTTGAGCAGCGCATGAGAATGTTCGAAGACTTCTTCAACAGTGATTGCCGTCATGCAACGATGATCGATCGGGCAGTCGCGCAACATGCACGGCGCACAGTCTGGCGGATGGCGCAGGATTTCGGCTTCGGGCGCAAACGGGCGCGTTGTCAGCGGATTCGTTGGTCCAAAGATCACGAGTGTCGGACGGCCGAGAGCAGCGGCGATGTGCGCCGGTCCGGTGTCGTTAGTGACGACGAGATCGACGAGCGAAAGCACCGCGGTGATCTGGTCAAGAGACGTCTTTCCGGTCAGCACCACTGGCTTCTGTTGCATTCTGTTGGTTACCTCGCGCGTTACGTCCGCTTCGTCCGCTGAACCGATCAGTAACACCTGACGGCGCGAGTCGATCAATTTATCAGCCAGTGCTGCATAGTCCGCTGCCGGCCAACGCTTCGCACGGCTATTGATCGAACCGGGACAAAGGGCAACCCTCGGCTCTCCTTCGCGCACGCCGTAAGCACGCAACAGATTCTCGGCTTCCGATTTCCGCGCCTCCGAGATCTGCAAACTCGCATCCGGTACTTGCTCGCAAATCTCGCTCTTGCCAAACAACATTTGTTCGAGAGCCGTGACGAGGTACAAGTAATAAAAGACTTCGTGCCGCGTCGAACGCCAATCCGGCAACCCGAGCGGATGGGTCAACAACGCCTGCCGCGATTCCGTCGCGTAACCAAGCCGCAACGGCACGCCCGCAAGAAAGGGAATCAGCGCTGCCTCGAACGCGTTTTGAAACAAGACCGCTAGATCAAACTGCCGCTTCCGCCACTCACGAACTTGAGGGATGATTGAAAACGCACTGCGACGATCATAGATCAAGAGATCATCGACAAAGTCTACGTCCGCGAAGATTCCTTTGGCGCTTGGTCGCACAACCAAAGTTATCGAAGCGTCAGGCAACACTCGCCTGAGCGCTCGCAGCGCCGGCACGGTCATCACCGAGTCGCCCACCCAGTTCGTCCCGCGTACGACGACTCGCTTTATCTCATTGGCATGACCCACGGCCATAAAACTACAAAATCACTGCCAGCCCGTCGTTAACTCCGAACTGCGGACGCCAATCCAACTCATTACTGATGCGCGTCGTATCCGACACGTAGCGCAGCGGCACCGGCGCCGGCATCGGCACCTCTTCAATCACCGGCTCGATCTCGATCAACTTCGAAACACGCTCGATGATCCCGCGCAGACTCACCGCATTCAACCTTCCACCGCCAAGGTTATAAAGTCCAAACTGTTTCGACGACTTCATAAACGCACGACACGCGCGCGAGAAATCGTCGACGTACAGAATATCGCGAACCGGATCGATGTCCGCAGGAAGCCGAATCGGCTGCCGGTTCTTGATCGATTCAACGTAGTGCGTGACCAGCCCGGGCGCGTTTCCTTCCGACGGCCGCGCAAAGATCGTGGACAGGCGAAAGATACACGCACGAAAGTCGTGCTTCGCAGAGTAGTAACGGACGTACTCTTCGCCGATCAGCTTGGACCACTCAAACGCCGACTGCCCGCAGTACTCGGTGCTCGTGTCTTCATTCACGTCTTCAGTCTCACTCGCGTTACTGCCGTAAACGTCTTTCGTCGAAGCGTAGATGAAGACCGAACCCGGCCGCATGTACTGCAACAGGTTTCGCGTTCCATCAGCGTTGGTCTGAAAACACTGCTGTGCGCCTTCCGGACTCTTGTCGAAATGCGCGGCGAGATGAATTACGGTGTCGTATTCCTGGACTCGCTGCGCGTCGTATTCGTTGAGGACGTCGAGATCTGAGCGCCGCGAAAAATCATCAGCGGAGAAAAATTGGCGGACGAATGTTCCCAGGTAACCACTGCCGCCCGTAACGAGAATGCTCATTAGTCAGTCTTAAACCTTCGCCCGATTGTTATTCCGATTTCCAGTGAGCCCATGCCCGCGCGCCAACGCGGTCAGTTTCGCCAAAGCCTCGGCTCTACCGATCGCGATCAACATGTCGCCAAGTTCGATCTTTGCGTCGCCACTCGGATTGAAAACGATCTCGCCGTGACTTCGCCGGATACTGACGATCACGATATCCAACTCCGAACGAATGTTTGTTTCACTCAACCTGCAGCCGATCAGCGTCGAGCCGGCTTCGACTTCGAGCTGTTCGAATCCGAGTTCGAGATCGTTGGCCGTGAGCGAGTCGAGAAAGTCTCCGACCGCCGGTTTGGTCAACGCCATTGCCATACGATGCCCGCCGATGATCGTCGGCGCAACGACGCGGTTCGCGCCCGCGCGGATCAGTTTGCTTTCCGCCTGTTCTTCCGCCGCACGAGCCACGATGTGGAGCTTTGGATTCAGGTCACGCGCGGTCAGCACGACGTAAACGTTATCCGCATCGTCCGGCAAACACGCCGCCAGCCCGCGTGCATGTTCGACACCGGCTTCGCGCAAAGTCTCTTCGAGCGTCGCGTCGCGCACGATCACCGCGATGCCCTGGTCCATCAACTCCTCGACCCGCGTGCGATTACTTTCGATCACGATAAACGGATCGTTTCCGGCTCTAAGGGCGCGAACCAGATGCGAACCGACGCGGCCCGCTCCACAGATGATAAAATGATCCCGCAGTTTGCTCATCTTTAACGATCGACGTAACTGGCCGAAGGTCAAAAGCATTTCCGACTGGACGATCGATTGCACCGAGCTGGTCAACGCGTACAGCACGATGCCGACGCTCAACAGCATGAAAACGGTGGCGAACAGGCGGCCATAGACTGTACGTGGCGCAAGATCGCCAAACCCGACTGTCGTCACAGTCTGGGCGGTCAGGTAAAGGCTATCAACAATAGACCACCCTTCCAATAGGTGAAATACAATGGTGCCTGTGGCTACCGCCACGCCTACTGCTCCGACGCCGAGCCGAATCTTGGCGCGATTCGTAAGTAGGGATCGGTGACGGGGTGGTAGACTCATACCAGCGGAATGGCATCACAGTGGCCATAGCAGGGAAGCCACGTTAGCGAAAGCGGTTATCACTGTCAAACGAAACACCGGAGGAACCGCAGGACGAAAGTAACGTAATATGGTGAGAGTTAACATGGCTCTCCCAGCCGGTATCGCTTTTCTATGCCAGTACGTTATCCGCCACACAATCAACCGCCCCAGGGCCGCAATCCCCGCGTAGTCTCTTACGTTGAACACCGACCCAGCTTCTGGCGACGTTTGCGCCGGCGTCTGTTCAGCGCGCCAGTGGTCATTCCGGTCGTGTTTATCGGCGCGGCTGTGCTCGGTATTTTGATCTATTACTGGACGGTCTTTTCCGGCCGCATTGACAACCTACTCGCGGGCGAAGTCTTTACACGTTCCGCCGGAATCTATGCGGCGCCGAAGCAGCTTCGGGTTAACGAGACGATCTCGCAGGCCGATCTGATCTCGTTTCTGAAGCGCGCGGGCTACGTTGAGAAGACGCAACAGGCGGATACCTCTCGCGGCCGTTACACGGTGAACGGCACTACTGTCGAGATCGAACCGAGCAGTGCTGCGAGTGTCGATGGGCGGCAACAGTTTGTGCATGTACGCGTGCAGTTCAATGGCAGTGGTAAAGCCATCAACTCGCTTTACGATCTCGACGCCCGTTCGTCTCTCGATCGCACGTGGCTCGAACCCGAGCTAATCAGTTCTGTCACCGGCACCGAACGCGCGAAACGAAAAGTGATCGGCTTCGGCGATCTGCCGCCGCACCTGATCAAAGCGATTACAGTCACGGAAGACCGCTCGTTCTTCGAGCACTACGGCGTGAACATACGCGGCATCATTCGCGCGTTTGTTCGCCGTGTCGATGCCGATCCCAATTCGCCGATTGCGCGGCAGGGTGGTTCGAGTATCACGCAACAGCTCGTCAAGAATCTTTTGCTATCGCCGGAGCAGACGTGGCGGCGCAAGTCCGCTGAGGCGTACATGTCGATCATTCTCGAAACGCGCCTCAGTAAAGAGAAGATCTTCGAGCTCTATTGCAACCAGGTTTACATGGGCCAACAGGCCGGCTTTTCAATCAACGGTTTCGGCGAAGCGTCGACGGCGTATTTCAATAAGGACGTGACGAACCTCACGCTCGCGGAGTCCGCGTTTCTTGCCGGACTGATTCGCAGCCCGAATCGTTACAACCCGTACACAAAAATCGAAACCGCGACTGCGCGCCGCAATCAGGTGCTCGACTCGATGGCCGAAGCCGGCGCGATCACCGCTGACGAAGCGAAGCAGGCCAAGGATACCTCGCTACAAGTCGTTCCGGCCCGCGGAAGAATCGACGTTTCCGATGCGCCTTACTTCGCCGATTACGTGCAGAACCAGCTTGGCGACATGATCGCCGGATCGAGTGGAACAGAGCACCTGCGCATCTACACCACCATCGACATGGATTTGCAGCGCGCGGCTTATACCGCGTTGACGAAACAACTCGCCTCGCTGGACAAGATTCAGGCTAAGCGTGTTGAACCGGGCACGTTGCAGGCAGCGCTGGTGGCGATGAATGCGAAGACGGGCGAGATTGTCGCTATGGTTGGCGGTCGTGATTATTCGAAGAGCCAGTTGAACCGCGCGTCCGATGCTATGCGCCAACCGGGCTCTGTTTTCAAGCCATTCGTCTACGCCACCGCTTTGAATACCGCTTACGATCCGGTGCCGCGAGTGATCACGCCGTCGACGACGTTCATGGACGAGCCGAAGACGTTCACTTACGACAACCAGGAGTATTCGCCCGGCAACTTTGGCGAGACGTACAGTCACGAGCCGGTAACTTTGCGCGATGCGCTCGTGCACAGTCTCAACGTCGTAACGGTTGAAGTGGCGATGGAAGTGACGATCGGGCGCGTCATGAGTCTGGCTGGGAAAGCGGGATTGCCAAGACCGGCGCGTGCATACCCGGCGATGGCGCTCGGCACGAGTGAAGCCACGCCGTTGCAGATCGCTTCCGCTTACACGTCCTTCGCGAATCTCGGAACACGCACGACGCCGATCGCGATCAATCGCATCACGACCGGCAACGGCGTCACGATAGCCGCGCCGACCACGCAGAAGAATGAAGTGATGCGGCCGGAAGTCGCTTACGTCATGACGTCGTTCATGAAAGACGTCGTCAATCGCGGCACGGCTTCGAAAGTGCGCGGGCGTGGTATGAAAGCGGTGCTCGCAGGCAAGACCGGCACTTCGCGCGACGGCTGGTTCGCGGGTTACACGCCGAATCTCGTGTGCGCTGTGTGGGTCGGTTTTGACGATGGTTCACAACTCGGTTTGACCGGCGCGAACTCTGCGTTGCCGATCTGGGCCGACTTCATGCAGGTCGCGCTGGCTGAGCATCCGGAGTGGGACGGCGATTGGGAGGTTCCGGCGGGGCTCGAACAGATCGACGTCAATCCGAAGACGGGCGCGCCGACACAGCCGGGCGACACTGAAAAACGTGTCGAGTATTTCATCAACGGCACTGGTCCAAGTGATGGTGTCGAGGAGCCCACCGAAGAGGCGACGCCGGAAGAGTTGCCGGAACCCACGCCCGGTATTGAGCTGCAACCGATGGAGCCGATTCCGGCCGCTTCACCGACGCCATCACCGCGGAGGCCGGCAGTGATCAAGGACGATCGTTTAGAAGTATCGATCACCGTGGACATCGATCCGACTACGGGCCTGCTTGCAGCGGAGACCTGCCCGATCATTCGTACAAAGACGTATGCGCGGGGAACGGAGCCGAAGAAGTACTGTGGTCCTGAGTATCACCGAGGCCGGACGATCGAACCCGCTGCGCCGGTGCGGCCTAGAGTAGTTGGGACACCGCAGCGTTGAGCGCCTCGATAGCTAAAGCCGCTGCATGATGTTTTCGCGAGGGAAGACCGCCAACCGCTTCGAGTAGCTCAGCGCGCGTCAGATTACGCACTTCGGAAACCGTCTTTCCGGTCACCAACTCCGTCAAAACTGACCCACACACGAGAGTCGGCGGGCAACCGTACGCAAGGTAGCGAGCCGCCTCGATCCGGCCGTCTTTCACCGCTAACGACAACCGCAAACGATCACCGCAAACAGGATTCGTCTGCTCTGCGACAACAGTTGCTTCCGGCAACTCGCCGGCGTTACGCGGATGTGCGAGATGATCCTTGAATGCAGCGGAGTAAGACACGTGCTTACGAGACGGCTAGTGGGCGGTTCAGTGGAGAGAGTGCGCGTAAGCGTTCGACGGCCTGGACCAATACCTCGACCGTGTAATCAACCTCCGCCTCGGTGTTCTCTTTACCAAAACTAAAGCGAATCGAGCCGCGCGCGATTTCATCACTGACGCCGAGCGCGCGGATCACGGGCGACGGTTCCAGCGTTCCCGACGAACACGCCGAGCCGGTCGAAACCGCAACACCCTGAAGGTCGAGATTGATTAACAGTCCTTCGCCTTCGATAAAACGAAACGAAATATTCGACAAATGCGGCAAGCGCTGCTGTCGATCGCCATTCATCACGACGTCGGGAATCAATTCGATAATCTTCTGTTCGAACCTGTCGCGCAAACTCGAATCGTGCGTGGTCCGTTCGTGCAACTCTTCGCGCGCGAGTTTTGCCGCTTCGCCAAACGCGACAATGCCCGGAACGTTTTCTGTGCCTGCACGCCGTTCGCGTTCCTGGTGCCCGCCGATGTTTTGGCCCATCAGCCGCACGCCGCGGCGCACGTAAAGCGCGCCGACACCTTTCGGCGCGTAAAGTTTGTGGGCCGACATCGTGAGTAAATCGCAGCCGAGTTCTTCAACGTTCAAAGCCATGCGTCCCGCGGCTTGCACCGCGTCCGTGTGCAGGAACAAGTGTCGCTGACCGTTGGCGCGTTTCTCGCGAACAAGCGCGCCGATTTCAGCGACCGGCTGGATCGTTCCGATCTCGTTGTTCGCGAGCATCACGGTAACAAGCACCGTGTCGGCCCGAATCGCGTCGCGCACGTCTTCAACCCGCACGATTCCATTCTCGTAAACAGGCAAGCGCGTGACTTCCCAACCGCGTTGTTCTAAAGCGGCGCAAACACCGCGGACTGACGGATGTTCGATCGTCGACGTGACAATGTGCCGGCCCTGCGCGATTGCAGACTCGCACACGCCGCGAATCCCGAGGTTGTTTCCTTCGGTGCCGCCGGAGGTGAAGATGATCTCATTGGGCCGCGCGCCGATCAGCGCCGCGACTTCGCGTCGCGCCCGGTCGACCGCCGCGCGCGCCTGCTGCCCGTAACCATGAACGCTCGATGGATTTCCGAAAACCTGCACGACCGCGCGGGCCATCGCCTCGGCGACGCGCGGGTCGACGGGCGTGGTGGCGCTGTGATCCAGATAAATCCTGCGTTCCGGCATGAAAGTTCAACCGCTGCCGCCCAACCTGTAGCTGGGCAGATGGCATCTGAAGGTCAGTCTGAGCGGCGCTTACCGAGTCTAGGTCGCACATTCAGGAGCGTCAAGCACATACAGGTTCTGAGTTCACGCTGTAATTTAACTAATTGTCGGGCAAGGCGGTCGGGTGTTAGCATGCGCAGGTTGCGAGGTTGGCTCTCCCAAGACGATACGCCTTTATCGAGGCCGTAAATTCTTCGGAAGGACATAACCAATGAAATATCTCAAGCTTCCCCTGGTGGTTTTATTGAGCGTCTGCGTGAGCGGACTGCTGGCCATCGTCTCTGCGAGTGCGCAGGGACAATCAACCGCGCTCGAACGCGGTTATCGCACAGGATATTCAGACGGCTACACCGCGGGCTACAAAGACATCACCGTCAAAGCGCCGCGTGACTTTCAAAACAAAGAGGATTATCAACGCGCCGATCGCTCCTTTAACGAGGCTTGGGGAACAATCGAAGACTACCGCGACGGTTATCAGCAGGGTTTCGAAGCCGGCTACGGTGCAGGTTACGAACAGCAGCAGTTCAACTCGTCGCTGCCTGCCGGATTTCGCCGCCGTGGTGGCACGTCCACGGTTGACGTCAATATCAACAATTCGACAGCGCCCGTTAACACGACTTCCGCTAACGACGACGAAGACCTCAAGGTAACGCCAATCGGTCCGATCTCGATCCCGCGTAACACGATTCTCGCGCTCGAACTGGTCACGCCGGTTTCCACCGACGCCAGTCAGCGTGGCGATCGAATTCAGGCGCGTGTGGTTGAACCGGCGCAGTATGCCGGTTACATCGTCGACGGACACATCGCACAGGTGAGGCGTCCGGGCAAAGTGAAGGGCGTGGCCCAACTCCAACTCGCGTTCGATCAGATTCGTTCACCTGACAACCGCACTGGCGAGCTTCATGCTGAACTGGTTGAGATCTCGCCGATGGGTGGTGACAACGAGCCGCAGGTCGACTCGGAAGGCGGCGTTAAAGGTCGTGACTCGACGAAGGACGACGCTGCCAAGGTCGGCGCTGCTTCCGGGGTTGGCGCGATCATCGGTGCGATTGCTGGTGGCGGTAAGGGCGCGGCGATTGGGGCGATCATCGGCGGCGGTGCGGGCACGGCCGGTGTGATGACTCAACGTGGTAAGGACATTCGCCTCGAACGCGGCCAGAACTTGAAGATTCGCACTTCAACCGACACGGGCGTGATGTGAAAGCCGGCGCCGGTCCCGTCATCACTCTGCTAACTGATTTCGGGACGGCGGACTACTTTGTTGCAGCCGTGAAGGGTGTGATCCTCACCATCAACCCGCAAATTTCGCTTGTCGACATCACGCACGAGGTGCCGCCGCAGGATATCGAAGCGGGCGCCTTTACGCTGCTCACCTGTTATAACGACTTTCCTTCAGGAACAATTCATCTCGCGGTAGTGGATCCGGGTGTTGGTTCAGCGCGCCGCGGGATCGTAATCCACGCCGGCGCTCATTACTTCATTGGCCCAGACAACGGCTTGTTCAGTTACATCTGCGACCGCGAACCGTCTTTCGAGGTCTTCCAACTCACGGCTGAAAAGTATTTCCGGCGTTCGCCGAGTGCCAGCTTTCACGGGCGCGACGTCTTTGCGCCCGTCGCCGCAGCTCTTTCTAGAGGCGTGAAGCCCCACAAGCTTGGACCACAGATAAAAGACCCGGTGCGCCTGGCGCCCCTCACTCCGGTCAAGGATAACGACGGCTCCCTTCGCGGCCGAATCATCCACATCGATCACTTCGGCAACTGCATCACCAACTTCACCCGCGCCGATGTTCCCGACTCCGCTCACATTGAACTGCGCGTAAAGCGACGCATCATCCGCACCATTCGCAAATTCTTCGCCGACGAGGATCGCTCCCAAGCCGCCAAACACGACCCCCGCAACGCTCTCTTCGCAATCTGGGGCAGCGCCGGCTTCCTCGAACTCTCCCTCAACGGCGGCTCCGCCGCCACAGCCTTACGCGCCCACCGCGGCGACCCGGTTGTTCTGTCATGAGCCAGTGGCTCTGTCGTGCGACCACTAACGGCCCCGCCTCACATCCGGCGGCGTATCCTCGAGCAGAAGCTTGAACTCAGAACGTGGTCCACTAATGAAGGCGTCACTACTAACACGAAGCCTACTGCGCGCGCACTGTTGCCTCTCTGGGTTTGTCTTCGGCCATGTAGTAGCCCTGGCGGGAGCTGACCTGGAGTTTGCGCTTTTTGCCTTTCTCGTCCTGCGCTTTGACGCGCACTTCGAGTTGGTGCATGCGGCCGTCGTCGGTTTGGTTTTCCGCGAGGGTGAAGCCAAGACTGTAGCGCGCGGTGAGATTGCCGATGATGCGCGAAAGACCCGCGCCGTAATCCTTGACACGCCCAACCTTCACCGCCTCGCCACCTGAGCGCTGCGCGAGATGCTTAGCGCTGCCGTAAAGACTGAGTCCGACCCAACCCGCAATCGGTTTCCCGATGGGCAAGAGAAACTTGAACAACGTGCGCAATTCAACAGTGAGCGAATTGAAAATCACGTTGTCCCGAATGATTATCTCTTCTGTGGCATCGCGATCCTCAAAGAAGATCGGCACGATGCCGTCAGACACCCACACGAGAGACACTTGCGAGTTGGGTCGAAGCGCTTGCGCCTTGCGCGTCGCGTCGCGCACTGCGGCGGACAGGTCGTACATGTCGCCCATGTCAACGGTTATGTCACCCTTCTTGTTGGTGCGTTTGACGCGGACCGATCCGTCGCCCATCGTTGTGCGCATGATCGTCGCGCCGTTGCGGCCTTTGATGACTTCCGTTGACACCACTTCGTTGGGATTGCCGACAGGCTTAGAACTCTCATCCGGCTTTTGCGCAGCTACTTCCGGCAGCTCAGCGCCCGGGTTTTCACAGATCTGCTGCACTCGCGTCAGCGCGGCCGCGATCTTCGCGCGGTCGTTCGTAAACTCACTAAGCCAAACCGCCTGTTCATCCTCGCCAATATTCATGGCCATGATCGCGACTTCGTCACCCGGCGGAAGCTTCGCCAGTTCGTTCTCCATCGCTTTAAGTATTTCGGGTTGCTTCAGGAACCGGCCTGCGCCGTCCAAACGCAGGTCGAGCACCATGATCAGCGCGAGTGGTTTACGCGCTTCGCCTTCACGCGTGAAGTAAGAGATCGGCCGCGCCTTGCCATCGTCGAGAACTTCGAAGTTCTCCTGCGCTAAATTCGATATAGGCAGGTTGGTCTTCTTGTCTTTCACCAACGCGTCGAGGAACACCACGCGCGTCTTGATCCGAATCGTTTCTTCAACTTCCTGCGCGCGAACCGGCAGCGAAACGATCGCGGCGATGACGACAAGCAACACAAAGCTGAGGCGATGTCTATTCATGGGGCTACTCCTGATCGATGATCGTTGCTTCTTCGGTGATGGCCTTTCCCGTACCTTCAGGATCTTTCATCAACAGCGCGAGGTTCTTTGGCGACAGCGTGACCTGGACCACCGTTGCGTCGCGCTGCGCAATCGTGATCACGAGCACGTTGAACTTTTCTCCAGCTTCGCGCATGAAGATGTAAACCTGTTCTCCGTCAGTCGCGGAGAGTGTTTGCACGAGCGGCGACCACGTCTGATTGAGCGCGGCATTTAGCGTGCTGCGAAACTTTGTGAACTCACCATTGAAATCCTGGTTCTCAAACACGGCAAGCTTGATGCTGCCAGCTTCTGCGATGCGTTTCGCTTCGCCGCCTTTGATCCGCGCCGCGGTGCGCGCGACTTTCATTCCCGCTTTCGCCAGAAACGGAATCCCAACATGCTTCACGCCGTAGAACTGCTCAATCATCTTCACGACGGAATTGAAGTCGTCACCTTTGGCGTGCACCACGTGCGACGCCAGCAAGAGCACCAGGGCAAGCGCAGCGGAGCTTTTGACGTAAGACATCATGGGCCTCACTTCTCGTCGTTCTTTGATTTCGGTTTGGCCGGCGCAATGTCGAGCTCAGGTATGCCAAACTGCCCTTCGAGTTTCGCGAGTTTGTCGAGGTCAACCGGCCCGACGATGTTCACGACAGTCAGTTCGCGAAGATCGCTGCTGAGCACTGTCAGACCGCCAACTGTTTCGCCGTTCATGAGCAGGTAGACTTCGAGGTTGCCTTCTTTCTGGCTCCTGACGTTGACCAGTCGCGTCCAGCCTGGACCACGCAGCTGCGTGCGGATCGTCTCCATGTCGGCCGCGGTGTATTGCCCATCAGTCTCAAACTCGAAACGCTTGACGTAGATGCCCTTGATCCCGGCGACCACCTTCTTCACCTCGCGTTCCTCCGGGTCGTTATCCGAGAAGACCTTCAACGCGATGCGAATGAGCTTTTCGTCGATGTTGACGTCGACTGACTGGCTGGCCTTCGCGGTGAGATGATCGAGACCGTTGAGCTGGAGCCGGGAATCCTGGGCTCTTGTGGCAACGGCTGAACCCGCGATCAGCAACAGCGCGATTAGGGGAGTGGCCAGTTTAGTTTGGAAGAGTGTTTTCATAACTGCTCCGTTTGTCCTGAGTTCTTCGGTGAACTGCGTTCAGTTTTTCGCTTGCGAGACGAAGGGCGAACATCAATTGTTGTTTGGCGGCGATTGCTTCTTTTCGGTCGTACTTAACTGATTTGGGAGTTCGTTTTTTGGGAGTGTCAGCGGCCGGGGATAAACCCGGGCCGGGGATTGGCGCCCTTGGCTGAACGACGGCGACGGAAGGGATAGAAGCCTCTTGCTGTTGGATTCTGAGCCACAGACCGCCTGTCACGAGCGCGATCACGACGGTCGCCGCGATTGCGAGCAAGGGAAAATAGTTGCGGCGCGGAGGTGCAGCTTCAGGAAGCTTCAACGGCTTCGGCTCATAACGCAGCGTGCCGAGAATCTCTTCGAGTTGTTGAATCTGCGGGTCGGGCTCGCCGCTCTTGTCCCACAAATAATCGTCGTTCATACACCCTCCGTAGCCGTGAGCTTCTCGCGCAGTAACTTCATGCCGCGATGAAGATTGACGCGTACTGACGCTGCCGTTAGTCCCGTCCGCGCGGCGATCTCTGGTCCAGTCATGCCTTCCACCAAACGCAACACCAAAGTTTCTCGATACGCTTCCGGCAGACTGCGAATCAATTCCAGAATCTCTGCCGCCTTCGACTCCTGTTTGTCCGTGCCGCGCACTTCGTCAGTAATCTCCACCGTCTCTCGCGAACGCCGGTAATAATCGACCGCTCGATTCCGAGCGATCATCGCGATCCACGGACCGAAGGCGGCACTGTCGCGCAACGTGTGAAGCTTCTTGAACGCGTGCAGGAAAATGTCCTGCACGAGATCGTCAACTTCCGCTCGCGGCACGCGCGCCAGCAGAATGCCGTGCACCAGCGGCGCGTAGAGATCGTAAAGACGTCCGAACCCTTCGCGGTCACCTTCGAGCACCGACCTGACCAACCCGATTTCAACGGGCTGCTCTTGCGCCATTTCGGGAACGGCATCGGCCAATGGATTACTCACCAGCATGTTGGCGGTCGCCATGACACGGATTAAGACGGGAGAGATGAAAGGAGTGTTAACAACACTTACGCCGCAGTTACGCAGCGTCGTCCGCAGGTCGAATGGTTACTACGGGTGAAGGTACCACGGGGTTTTCTTCCGATGTGAGCTTTTTCAGGTCGGGTGTTGCAGAGACCAGCCGCGTGCGCCACGTAAAAATCGTGACTAAAATCAATCCGATCGTGCCGGCGATTCCGCCTTCGACTCCATAATTGCCGCCCGTAAGCCAATTCGGACCGGTGTCGTGTCCGCGGAAGAGTGGGTTCGAAACGAGATTCATGCCACTCACCGGCAAGCCAAAGAACGCGCCGAGCGCCCAGTTCCAGGCCCAGTGCAGACCTAACGGAAACCACAAACTGCGTGTGCGCAGGTAACCGACCCCGAGCCAAAGACCTGCGATTGATGTGTTGAGGAAAGTCATGCCCAACGTGGCGTTGGGATTTGAAAGATGAACGTAACCGAAGAACAGCAGCGTAACTAAAATTCCGACCCCCGCCAGGTGCGCGCGCGAAAACGTTTGCAAAGGATAACCACGGAACAACGCTTCCTCGGCAAGGGCAGCCACGCACAACAAGAACGCTGAACCAACGAGCGAACGCATCACGGGCACGATTGTTTCCGCTCCGGCGAATGACAAGCGCAATCCGCCGCCGGCCGCGGCGATACCCACGGCAATCGCGAGCGCCACAAAGCCAATCGCAAAACCAACCAAAAGATCTCGCAACCAGTTTTGATGAAACGTGAGTCCGAGCGATCGCCACGGCAGACCTTCGAGCCAACGCGCACACACGTAGCCCGCGCCCAGTGCTGCGAGCAGCAGTGAAATGCGGAAGATCAGGTCAGGCAAGAACCCGAGCCGGGGAAATGGTCCAAGATCGCCGAGCGCCACATAGATGACGCGCAGCACGGTCCCGATCAACAGCAAAATGGCCAAAAACGCCAGGCAGAAAATCAGTGCGCGCCACCCGCTCCGCAGGCGGCCAAACTCGTTGCTGAAGATCCTGAGCATTGCGCGCCATTCTACGCGAGAGGTTAACGCGGACACTAATCCGTGTTGTGGGTGTTTGTCTGTGGCTGTAAACTGACTTTTTCGCATGAACGACAACGCGGAAAACCTGACCCCCGAGCGCAGGGAACGAATTCGCCGCCGCCGCCGAGCGCTGCTGTGGGTTTTGGGCATCACCGTTCTGCTGCTGCTCGCCATCATCGTTTCGCAACAGCTCTGGCTCTGGACGGTCGTCAGACCCGACACCGCCGCCGATGCGCTCGTGCTTTACGCGCTCTCAACACTCAACTTCGTCGCGTTCTTCGTCTTTCTGTTCATCTTCGTTCGCAATCTGCTCAAGCTGCGGCGCGAACGCCGCGAGCGCCAGCTCGGCTCGAAAGTAAAGACGCGTCTGCTCGTCTATTTCATCTCGATCAGCTTCCTGCCGATCACGGCAATGGCCGTTTTCTCGTACCTGTTTCTCAATCGGTCGATGGAAAAGTGGTTTTACGTTCTCCCTGACGAGATCCTGCAACAAGCGACTGAACTAAGACGCGAGACGCTTTTAACCCAACACCAAACACTGCGCGACACGGCGTCGCTGCTCGTGATGCTGCTCAACGGGCAATCAGTCGAACAGCGTCAGGCGACGATCGATCAAATCGTCGCTTCCGGGCAGCTCGCCGGCGTCGAGATCGTGGCGAATGATGGAACGGTCGTGGCCAAGAGTCGCGCCGAGCTTTCCGGCGAAGAGGCCCGAAAACTGGACCAGTTGTTCAGCGAAGCGCGCAGTTATCGTGGTCCAACCGGCGCCAACCTTGCGGATGGCAACGAATTCGACGTTCTGGGCGTGCAGTTAAACGGAACGGAATCGCTGATTATCGCGCCGCAAAAACGCGCCGCGACGAACATCTCCGACGTTGTTACCGGCTCCGAACGCGACTACCAGGATCTGGTGCGAAAACAGCGGCGCGTTCGCTTGCTCGGACTCTCAACACTCGGTTTGATGACGTTGATCCTGTTGTTCGCGTCGAGCTGGATCGCGATCTATCTCGCGCGCGGCATCGCCACGCCGATCAAAGCACTCGCCGAAGCGTCGAACGAGGTTGCGCGCGGGAATCTTTCGCATCGCGTCACCACGGTCGCCGACGACGAGTTGGCATTGCTGGCGGAGTCGTTCAACCAGATGACGACGCAACTCGAGGAGAACCGGCGCAGCATCGAAGCAGGCGCGGCGGAGTTGCGCGACAAGAACCTCGCGTTGCGCGAACGGCGCAACTACATCGAAACGATCCTTCAGTCGTTGACGACGGGCGTCGTCTCGCTCGACGAGAACGATTGCATCACGACCTCGAACGCCGCGGCGTCGCGCATGCTCGGTCTCGCCGACAAGCCGGGCGAGTACCCAAAACTGAGCGCGCTGATCGCGAACGAGGATTGGATCGTTGTCGATCGACTGCTGAAGCGCGCGCGCCGTACCGGAAATGCGACCGAACAAACGCAACTCGAAGGCGGCGCAAACGGCGCGGGCGCGCTGCCGGTCGCGATGACGGCCACGGCTTTACGCGGTTCTATCAGTCCGCGACGCGGCGTCGTGCTGGTGATCGAAGACCTTTCCGAGTTACTCGCCGCACAACGCGCGGCGGCGTGGAGTGAAGTCGCGCGGCGAATGGCCCACGAGATCAAAAACCCGTTAACGCCGATTCAGCTTTCCGCCGAAAGGATCGCCAAGAGCTACGCGCGCATCGCCGAGAACGGCAACGGCAGTGCGAACGGCAACGGCGCTGATGAAAAGCGCGTCGCGGCGGTGATCAGCGAATGCACGCAGACGATCACGCGCGAAGTCGCCGGTTTGAAAGCCATGGTCGACGAGTTTTCCCGTTTTGCGCGCTTGCCGGTCACGCGGCTCGAGCCCGCGAATCTGAACGAAGTGATCAGCCAGGCCGTCGGGTTGTACAAAGATCGCCTGGACGGCGTAAGCATCAACTTGAATCTCGATTCGGATCTTCCGTTGGTGAATCTGGACGGAGAACAGATCAAACGCGTCTTCGTGAATTTGATCGATAACGCGATCGACTCATTATCAGCAGCGCCCGAAAAGCGAATCACAGTCACGACCAGTCATGACGCCGAGCGCAGTCTCGTGCGCGCCGAAGTGGCAGACACGGGGCGGGGAATCGAAGCGGGAGACTTTCGCCGGCTGTTTCAGCCATACTTCTCCAAGCGCGATAGCGGCACCGGTTTGGGTCTCGCGATCGTGCAGCAAATAATTCTCGAACACGGCGGACGCATCCGCGCCGAAAAGAACGAGCCGCGCGGGGCGAAGTTTTTGATCGAACTAAGCATTGCCGATTTACGATTGCCGATTGCCGATTGACCGCTTAGTAAACGCGGAACAAATCGACAATTGGCAATCGTCAATCGTAAATAACTAGATGGATTCGATTCTCATCGTTGACGACGAACGCGGCATTCGTGACACGTTGCGCGCCGTAATGGAAGACGAAGGCTTCGTTGCCGACGCCGTCGCCAGCGGTGAAGACTGTCTGAAAGCACTCGGCAAGCGCGCTTACGGCTGCATTCTGCTCGACGTTTGGCTTCCCGGAATCGACGGCCTCGAGACGTTGAAACAGTTGCGCGCCGCGGGTTCGGAAGCCGCGGTTGTGATTATCTCCGGTCACGGCAACATCGAAACCGCCGTGCGTGCAACGAAACTCGGCGCGTTTGATTTCATCGAAAAACCTCTATCGATCGAGAAGACGGTTTTGACCGTGCGCAATGCGCTGCGGCAACAGCGGCTCGAAATGATGAACGCCAACATGGCCGCCGCACTCGCGCGCGAGTACACGATGGTGGGCGAGTCGGTCGCGATGCGGGCCTTGCGCAAACAGATCTCGGTCGTGGCGCCGACTGACGGGCGTGTTTTGATCTACGGCGAATCGGGCACGGGAAAGGAACTGGTGGCGCGCGCGATCCATGCGGAGTCCCGACGCGCGGCAGCGCCGTTTGTTGAGGTCAACTCCGCAGCGATTCCGGAAGAGCTGATCGAGAGCGAACTGTTTGGTCACGTGAAGGGCGCGTTTACCGGTGCGACCGCGGCGAAGAAGGGTAAGTTTGAGCTCGCAGACGGCGCCACGATCTTTCTGGACGAAGTCGGCGACATGAGCCC
>DASUPR010000231.1:0-3360 GCA_036281015.1 Pyrinomonadaceae bacterium | reverse complement strand
TCTCCGGCAACTAGGCTAACAAGCCACCGGTTACATAAAACTTGCGGTGTTTTTGTGCTTTTGTGTTTTTCGATCATGGCCCTGTTTTCTCGACAACGGGCGGGAAGGGGAGTAGACTGCGGCTGATGGTTCCAGCACTCGCCAGCAAGACTACTCGACTGCTATTGGCGGTCAGTGTGTCTGTGTGGATGGCGGGTGGTTGTTTGTTTGGTTGCAGCAATAATGAGGTGCTCGCGGCGGAAGTTTCGCAGGACGTTTCCACTCCCGCCGTTGCTGACGATAGCTGTAACAGGTCACGCAAACACGATTGCTGCACCCGCCCAAACGCTCAAAAAACACAAAAATCAAAAAAGAGTGCCCGCCGGCCGGTTCAGGCGCCGGATAGTTCCGCGCTGACCGCTCTGCCGCACAGCATGAAAGATTGCCCGCTCATGACGAACGCCACCGCGGTGACGTCGAAGAGTAACGGCAGTCTTCCGGACCCGGGTCATTCTTCCGTGGCTGTGCTGCGGGCGATCAAGAACACGCCCGAACAAGCTGAATTCATACCCGTACGGTCTTATTTACCAAACCGTGGCCCTACCTATCTGCGCTGTTGTGTTTTCCTGATCTAGAGAGAGATCTGCCTCAACGTCACTTAATTCATCGATATTAATCTCTCAACTCTAAGGAGAACTACAGTGAGACCTCATAAGAGCACTATTCTGATTGCCCTTGTCGCCCTGCTTTTGACCGCGCTCGTCGCCGTCATGGCCCAACAACCTGCTGGTCAGAGTAGCGACCAGAAGACAGCCGCCGAGTCGTGCTGCTGTAAAGACCATGCGTGCCCGATGAAGCAGGAAGGCGCGACCGCCAACGCCGACGCGAAGCATGATTGCTGCGGTGATTCGTGCCCGATGAAGAAAGAAGGCACGACCGCGAACGCTGACGCAAAACCAGCGAACGCGGACGGCGCCACAGCCAGCGCCGACGCGAAGCATGACTGTTGCGGCGATTCGTGCGACATGGCGAACCACGCCAAGCACGCTACGCACGACAAGAAAATGCATGCCGCCGACGGCTCCTGCTGCAAAGCGAAGAGCAAAGACGCAAAGCAGAAGGACGCAAAGGTAAAGACCAACTAAGCTGTTCATATCCTCTCCCGCAAAGGCTTGTCCTTTGCGGGAGAGTCTTAATCACATCTTTCCGGAGAAATACAATAATGAATAAACCCTGGCTGATTATCGCAGGCATCGCTATCCTCGGCGTTGCGGCAATAGTGATGGTCAACTCCAAGTCGACCCCTCAACCGCAACCGCAGGCGCCGCAATCGGAACATCTAACGTCACATCCTCCCATCGAAACGCCGGCATCGACGGCGAAAACAGTGCCCGCACACTTCGAACACGCGCCCAACCGTTCGAGTCTTGGTCCCACGCTGCAACCGGAACAGTTCACCGGACTGGTTCGCGATGCGTACCGTGCAGTGCGTGAAATACCGCAGACGATCGCGCAAATGCCGTGTTACTGCCATTGCGACCGCGGCATGGGCCACAAGAGTCTCTACAGTTGCTTCGAAGACGATCACGCATCGCATTGCGCGGTGTGCGTCAACGAAGCTTTGCTGGCGTTGAAACTCGAGCGGGAACAGAAGCTCACGCCCGCGCAGATACGAGATCGCATCGTGCAACAATTCGGACAATGAGGGAGGGTTGGAACAAATGACTAAGTACGCGTTTCTTTTCGCGTTCGTGGTGGCCGTCGTGCTGGCTTGTAATCCGGTGAATGCCGTTAATCAAATTCCGGCGGTGGGAGCGGCTGCGCCGACTTTCAATCTCGTCAACAACGAGGGCAAGCAAGTCAGTCTCAACGACTACAAAGGCAAATGGGTGGTGCTTTACTTCTACCCGAAAGACTTCACGAGTGGCTGCACGCTTGAAGCTCGCAACTTCCAGCGTGACCTCGCGAAGTACGATGCCGCGAATGCGGTGATTCTCGGCGTGAGCGTCGACACGACGGAGTCGCACAAGGAGTTCTGCGCCAAGGAAGGGTTGAACTTCAAGCTACTTTCGGATCCGGAAGCGAAAGTTTCTACGCAATATGGTTCGGTGACGGAAAACAACGGCGCGAAGCTCTCGGCGCGGAACACGTTCATCATCGACCCGCAGGGCAAGATCGCGAAAGTGTTTGAGAAGGTTAAGGTCGGCGGGCACAGCGATGAAGTGCTGGCGGCCCTGGCTGAACTGAAAAAAGGGTAATTACTTCTTTTTGATCGCAACCACCTTCATCCCGTCGGTTGCGTTCTCAATGGTGAAATCGATCCGGTCATTGACGGCCAACCCGTTGAGCAGGTTGGCGTCAGTGACCGGAAATTCCATTTGCATCGCGGGCATCAATCCCTCGACGTCGCCGTGATCGATCTCGATCGCCGGACCTTTCGGGTTGATAACTTTCACGACGCCTTCGGCTTTGTACTGATTGGTCTGAACCGCAGCCGCCGGGCCTGAAACGGGCGTCGGAGTTGAAGCCGGCTGGTGAGGAGTGTCGTGAACGCCGCACCCTGCTACGAACGCCCCGACGAATGTTAGCGACAAACAGGCAATCACTACTCGAACTTCACGCGTCATCCAACCTTTGCGAGCCATACGCTTCGTTTTTCACCAACCTTTGTGATGTAAGCGACGAACAGTTTCCCTTTGCTCAAGACGCCGCTCGGCAACTCGGCATTCGCCGCGACACCGACTACGGCACCCGCGCCGCCAATCTCGCGCACCTTCGTCTCAGGTTGTTGCCCGACTGCGCCCTGCCAGATCGCCACAGCGCGATCGTTTGCGCCTACGAGCGCCGGTGCGCCTTTAACAGTTTCCTGCATCAGCAAACTGCGCTCTGAGAACGTGCGTCCCTTGTCGCGTGTTTCAGCAAAGTAGAGTCCGGGCGCTGCGTTTTCACCGGCAGCATACCAAACTACTTTCAATGTTCCACTCGCATCAGCCGCAAGTGAAGGTCCTGAGACCGGGCAGCCCTGCAACATCCACTTGTCGTCGCTGACAATCACGGGCGCAGAAAAACTGGCGCCGCCGTCAGTTGAACTCGCAACCGCGATATGACGGAAGTTTCCCGGCAGCACTTGTCGCCAACCCGCGTACAGCGTGCCGTCAGGCGAGACAGCGAGCGCGACTTTGCAACACGGACACGCATTCTCGGCGACCTTGCGATTCGCCGAGAACGTCTTGCCGCCATCGGTTGAATGCGCGACGAAGAGCTCGCGATTGCTTTCCATGTGATGGCCGCCGGCGTGTTTCGAAGGCTTCGGCGTGATGATGTTTCGCTCGTCGAGCCACGCGGCGTAGATCTTTCCATCGGTTGCGACTGCCAGCGAGT
>DASUPR010000230.1:0-4131 GCA_036281015.1 Pyrinomonadaceae bacterium | reverse complement strand
CAACCTCAAAGACGGTAAACAAGCATGGCGCGTCGAACGCAACGAGATCACCTCATGGACCACCCCGGCGATTTACCAGGGCAAGAATCGCGTGGAGCTGATCGCCAACGGCGGGCGATACATTCGCGGTTACGATCCGTTGACCGGCAAAGAACTGTGGCGCTTCTCGGACAACGACACTCAAGTGAAGATGCAGGCGCCGCAAATCGCAGGCGATCTCATTTACATTACCGGCGGTTATCCTGCCGGACGCGCGATATACGTATTTCGACCGGGCGCAACCGGCGACATCTCACTCAAACCCGGCGAAGAGAAGAACGCGTTCCTGGCGTGGAGTTCCAGCAAGGGCAGTCCTTACACGCCAACGCCGCTCGTCTACGGCGATCTGTTCTACGTTTTGGCCGACAACGGCGTGCTCAGCACGTATGTTGCGAAGACCGGCGAGCTTGTTTACCAACAGCGACTGCCGAGTTCATTCAGTGCTTCACCCGTCGCGGCAGATGGAAAACTTTATCTGGCGAGCGAAGATGGCGACGTCTTTGTGGTTAAAGCCGGCCGGCAATACGAACTGCTGTCGAGAAACGTGATGGGCCAACCATTGATGGCCACGCCCGCTCTTTCGGACGGCATGTTGATCGTTCGTGGACAGGATGCTGTGTACGCACTCGGCGAACGAAAGAACTAACAATAACTGTATCGAGCTGTTCACACTTAAAGCACTAATGTCTACTTAATCACACACAATATACCTCTGCACTCTCCAACGCCTGAACTTATTGAGGCAATGACTCTCACCAGTCGAGTGGCATAAGAGTTGGTTCAATTCTGCTTAGTAGTCTCCCGTCCGTCCACCGTTCTCACCTGAAGGAAGGCCCAGAACTATGTCATTCGAACTTCATCACACCTTTGTGTCTAAACGCTTTACTCCCACACGTCGAACTTCTGACGATCAAACCTTTGTCACCGTCGATGAGACGGGCGACTTCCAGGTGCTCTTTCCGGGACGATTGAGCCGCCGCTTGTCGGCGACCTTTTCACAGCGGTTCCCTGTTCCTCAGATCGATACCGTTGACGGACCGAAGGAGCCGCTTCATGGCGGTTTCGAGACTGAAACCGAGAACATCCCGCTCAAACTGCGCATCTTCACGCCCGACAAGCGCGAATTCACCGCAAACGAAATCACCTTGAAGGACCTGAGGAAGTTTCGCGATCTGCGAGGCAGTCCCTCGGGATTATGGTCCTACAAACTGACTGGCACGAGTGAGCCAATCCCCCAAGAGGACAGGGTCGTCGGCACTCCTCAGGGAACCATCGGCATTGGCGTTAACGAGACGGTCGCGTCAGAAAGCGCTTCACCGTTGATTAACAAGGTTGCGCTCACAGCCGGGCGGCGCTTTTTCCAATTCGATCTGTTCAGGGTCGGCACTTTCGTCGCCGATATCTCGCTGTCAACCATTGGCGCACAATGGCGTGGCTCGATGCGGCTGGTTGATCCCGATGGCGTGGCGGTCGCGTCGACTACCAAACGTAAATTGTCCTTCACCGTAGAGCCGCGAACTCTGAACAAGTCGCGCGACTCAGCCGGGAAGGTGCGTCAGTGGAAACTTGAAGTGTCGCCCAGCGGCGCCCTTCAAGGCTCACCCCGAATCTCCGCGACGGTAATGGGGTCGGGACGGATCACGATTGCCTCACTCAAGTCGCGCATTGAAGCGATACTGGGAACCCGAGAGCGGCAATTCGTCAAAATATTTGGCGAGAACAAAAACGGCCAAGCGCTGGCTCGAATAAAGATAACCGACGTCGTCAGCGCCGAGACGATAGATCTGTACAACCTGCTCGAAAAGGCGCTCGAGAAAGTTGTGCAGGACTCCGGGGTCAATCCCAAAGACATACAGGTGGACCAGGTATACACGTTCGGGCGCACCTCCGAAGAATTCAAAGTCAGTGTTTCACTCCCGCTGATTGATAAAAAGATCAGCGCAACCTTGGAGATCGACTGCAACGGGGTGAAGGTCGACAATATCGACGTAGCGATCGGTCCGAGTGTAATGATCGAGGGAGCGGTCCCAGCCATCAAGCTGACGGTCGCAATATCGGATCCGATCAAAATTCAGTTCAAGGATCTTACGCTGGCTGAAGCCGAGGCCCGCGGTGGCAAGTTCTTCATGGAGGTCGGAATCAAGCTCGACGCCAACGGCACGCCTCAGATCGTAACAGCGTTGCCGAACTCGCCATTCGATATCGACGTGAAGAACGAGGCGATAGCAGTCTTTCTGGCAACGTTTCCTCTGTTGGCGCCGATTATTGTACAGCGCGTTGAATCGAAGGAGAGCGACATCAACGAGGCCGTTGTTGAGAGCATTAAGAACCTGTTCTCCGATCCTAATCTCGCGCCTATGATCCTGATGATGATTTTCGGCGCGCATCTCACTTACAAGTCCATTCGCTTCGAGGGTGACGACATCGTCTTCGAGTATTTCGCGCCGGTAGAACCCGAACTTAAACCGTCATCCAATTATCAGGGCGCGATCGGACGGAGTTTCAGGGCAGACACAGGGCTCGGCGTAATCTTCAATCCTCGTGTGCTGGGCGATACATGGCGAGCTGAAAACCTGAACAAGATCGAGCATATAGTTGTCGTTATGATGGAGAACCGCTCCTACGATCACGTGCTCGGCTATCGCACGCTGGCCCCGCTCAGCGATACCGCTGATGGCCTGACGACTGATTTGATTAGCGCCATCAACACCGCTCCGAAAGGCCCGTTCAACGTGCGTCAACTACGCGCGGCCACTTTCGCGAAGAATGCCGCCGGCCTCATGACGCGACTCCCCAAAGGCGTTGGGCACGAATTGCATGATGTGCAGCAACAATTGAGCATTCCTGCGTCCGGGCCCAACAACCGTACGATCAACAGCCCCCAGGGCTTCGTCGAAAATTTCAAGCCTCGCTTGAAGACCAATCCGCTGGGTGTCGTACCCGACGACGTGCTGGGTTTCTACGATGGGCAAGACCTCGCCTTTTTCGATTTTCTCGCCACGCACTATGCCTACTCCGATCGCTATTTCTGCTCGCACCCGGGCCCGACACTGCCCAACCGCATGTACTCTTTGACGGGTGACGTTCAGCGCGATCGTTTCGGCTTTCCTATCCTGGACAACAACAACAGCGACAATTTCCTGCTGTCGCGCGCGCCGACCATCTATGACTTGCTGGTCCGAAGAGGTTTGAACTTTCGCGTCTATGAATCTAACCCGTCGGTGACGATGCTGAGGATGTTTGCGCGATATGCGACCGACAACGTCAACATCGCGCCGCTGGACCAGCTCGAAGCTGACCTGAAACCGGGAGGACGCGGTCTGCCGGCGTTCACCGCGATCGAGCCGCAGATGCACGCTCACCCACAGGACGACGATCATCCCGATGCCGACATGCTTCGGGGACAGATCTTCCTGAAACGCGTTTATAAAGCGTTGACTTCCAACCGTGCTCTATGGGCGAAGACGCTGCTGATTATTACTTACGATGAACACGGCGGGTTTTACGACCACGTTATTCCGCCCGCCGCCGACATCTACAACGTACAGATCGATGCGGTGGTGCGCGGTAACGGTGGAAACGGGACCACGACGACGGCCCCGCCCGAACGACTGGCGATCCGCTACGGCGTGCGTGTGCCGACGTTCGTCGTTTCTCCGTGGACCATGCGTGGCAAAGGACCGAGCTTGACGTTGGACCATTGCTCGATACTGAAGACGGTGCTCGCGCGTTTCTTGGGAGAGGAAAAACCATTCCTGAGCGACCGTGTAAACGCGTCGCATTCCTTCAACGCCTTCCTGACGGAAACGGCGCCGCGGATGGACGTACCGGCCCCGCCGTCGCTACCATCGCTGACGCCGGACGTTCGGAAGACACTAAGCTCGACGAGTAGTATTGTTACAAGACCACTTTCGCGGCAGGAGATGCGCGAGGGTTCAGTCGACTTTCACTCGTTAACGGGCCGGTGGGCACGCCAGCTCGGCCGTTAGCGAAGGCAATCAATCTCGATAAAGAATGAACAATCAACTTCGACGAGCGACTAAGATCATGTTGCTGAGGCACGCGGAGAAACCGGCGAAAGACAGTGCTCCT
>DASUPR010000229.1:0-11403 GCA_036281015.1 Pyrinomonadaceae bacterium | reverse complement strand
ATCATGTTCACTGGTGGTGTGTACGATGAGGTGTCGCCGCTGCGCGTGGCGCTGGCGTTCGAGCGGGCGACGAAGTGGCACACTATGCATCCGAAGATGGATTGGGCGTCTTAATTGGGCGGGTATCTTGATTTGAAATTTTGATTTTAAATGAAGATCCCTTTGCCGGTTCGCTAGCGACGCTCACGCTGCCACCAAGCTCTTCGACAGTGGTTTTAACGACGTCCAAGCCAACACCTCGTCCCGAGTAGTCGGTAACGTCATTTGCTGTTGTGAAGCCGGGTTGAAAAAGCAGCGGCAGGTTTTCCGGCTCGATGCCGCGGCCGTCGTCGGTTACGGTGATTTGTGATTCTTCGGTTGTGATAGTTACAGTTCCGTGTGACTCGATTCCGTGGTCGACTGCGTTGCGCACCAGGTGAAGCAACGCATCCGTGAGCACGTCAGCCCATCTTCTTTCCAATACAATCTCTTCGCCTCGAACCACGAACTCAACTTGCTTGCCGAGTTTTGCTGCGACTGCTTCTCCCGCGCGTAGCGCTTGTTGGATGACCGTTTGGGAAGGGATTTTTTCGGACCGAGATGCGTAGACGACCTTGAAAACAATCTTGTCGTCTTCCATCGACGGGGAAATTGAAATCGGTTCGGCATTCTTCTCCAAACGTTCTTTCAGCTTGCGAAACCGCTCGTCAAAATCACTTGCCTCAAACACCACTTCCATCACGTAGAGGTTTGCGCCCTCCTGGCGCGCTGCGACAGCGCGGTGGCGCTCGTCGTCTCTCAGGTTTCCAAATTCGGCCGGGAGCCGGTCGTGATGTGTTTCGTGAGTAAGTTTCGGTAAGCCTTCAAAAGAGGAACCCTCGCGCAGCGCGATTGCGGCTGTGTCGAACGTTTGGAGCACTCTTTCATCGAGTGTGAGTTTGCCGGTGCGCAATGAATGAAGCAGGTCTTCGAATTCATGCGCGATGCGACTGAGGTCATCGCGTCCTTCGGCTGAGGCCGCTGCTTTGAAACTGTGTACGGCGCGAAAGAGCGCCTCGATTAATTGCCGCGACTTAGGTCCGTCTGTTGTTGCATTGCGCAGGTCGCCTATCGTCGCGGTGATGTGTTCGACTCGATCTTGTAGGTCCACGGATCAGGCGTTAATCGCTATCTTCCGGTTCGGTGCGAACGTTTTGTTGAGGTTGCTGTTCGTCGAGGTCGCGTTTTATGGCGTCGAGAATACCGTTGATGAACTGGGTCGCTTCGTAAGTCGAGAAGCGGCGCGCGATTTCCAGTGCTTCGTTGATGGCGACGGTGCGGGGCGTGGGTTCGTAAAGAAACTCGTAAACAGCGAGACGAAGAATGTTGCGATCGACGACGGCCATGCGCGAGATGCGCCAGTGTTCGGCGCGCGAACGGATGCGATCGTCGAGCAGTTCCAGGTTGGAAAGAGTTCCCTTGGCCAAACGCGTGGCGAATCCGCGGGCCGTCTCGTCGAGGTCGGATTCTCCCAGTTCAGCCCAATAGCTACGGACCACATCGTCCGGAGGCATTTCGGCAACGTCAGCCGCAAAGAGCATTTGCAAGGCACATTCACGTGCCTTACGTCGCGAACCCATAACAAATTACCACTTACTAATAATCAACCTTGGATATTAAGCTTCAAACGCTTCCTTGTATAAATTAGCCAGCTCTACGGCCGTCATGCCGGCTTCAAAACCCTTGTTACCGAGTTTGACACCGGCGCGGTCGATCGCCTGATCGACCGTGTCGGCGGTGACGATACCAAAGACCACTGGCACTCCTGATTCCAGACCTGCGTGTGAGATGCCGCGAGCGACTTCATTGGCTATGTAATCGAAGTGCGGCGTTTGTCCACGTATGATCGTGCCCAGGCAAATGATCGCATCAAACCGTCGCGACTGTGCCAGTCGCAAAGCGAGTAACGGTATCTCGAAGGCGCCCGGCACGCGATACACGGTGACGAGGCCTTCTTTAGCTCCGAGCCGCTCGAGGGCGTCCATCGAGCCTTCAACCAGCCGGCCGGTAATGAATTCATTCCAGCGGCTTGCCACGATCGCGAAGCGAAAGCCTTCAGCGTTGAGTCGTCCTTCGTGAACTGTCGGCTGCAACCGTTGCGACCTCGCGAGCTGAATAGTTACTACGTTTCGCAGTATAGGAGATGCTCTGAGGCGCATCAAGTTTGAGTATTCGGTGGGTTGCTGTTGAGTTCCAAGCGAGTCACTCGGTCATGAACGTCACGATGGTCGATCTCGATGTCAACCAGCTTCATGTGTAAATTGTTAAACTGGTGATCGATGTCGCGCCTCAGCGCGCGAACCTCAGTGCTTAGGGCACTTTGGCCTTCGTGCAACTTTAAGATGTCTGCACGACTCTCGGTTTGGCCTTCCCTCAACTTTGAAATGTCTGCGCGAATCTCGGTTTGCCCTTCCTGCAACTTTGAGATGTCGGCACGCATCTCGGTTTGGCCTTCGCGCAACTGACCGATATCTGCGACTACCTTCTGCAAAATGGGCTGCGTGTCGTGCGCGGTTTGTTCGACGCGACCTAAT
Organism: Pyrinomonadaceae bacterium; assembly: GCA_036281015.1. Classification (GTDB taxonomy): domain Bacteria; phylum Acidobacteriota; class Blastocatellia; order Pyrinomonadales; family Pyrinomonadaceae; genus PSRF01. The sequence continues at coordinate 8,851 of DASUPR010000229.1, read as the reverse complement.
CTGGAATCGATATTGTCCACGCGAACCGTTAGCGACTGCACCGTTGTAAGAATCAGTGTCAGCTTTTCGCTGTCGCTGTGAGTAACTGTTTTTGTAAGGTCTTCGCTCATTCAGTACTCCCCCTTGCGAGTGATTGTAGCACTCGCAAGGAAGGAGCGGAGCGGGAAAGGATATACGAAAATGGCTATTTACTACCGAAAATGGCTAAACGGCTAGACCAGGTTCATTGGCGTCGGGTTCTTCGGGTCTTTCGTGTAGTCGTAGAAGCCGCGGCCGGATTTGCGGCCGTACAAACCAGCCAGGACCATGCGCTTCAATAGCGGCGGCGGCGCAAATCGCTTCTCGCGAAATTCGTTGAACATGATCTCCGCAATGTAATAAGTCGTATCAAGCCCGACAAAATCTCCAAGCGTGAACGGCCCCATCGGATAACCACAACCCAACTTCATCGCATTATCAATATCAACAATCGATCCCACACCCTCTTCCAGCGCGCGGATCGAGTCGAGCATGTACGGCACAAGCAAACGATTCACGATGAAGCCCGTCTTGTCTCCAGCACGCACCGGCACCTTGCCCAGAGACTTCCCAAACGCCACCGCCTGCTCGTAAACCGCTTCATCCGTCAAAATCGTCCGCACCACTTCAACCAGCTTCATCAACGGTACCGGATTAAAGAAGTGCAGACCGATAAAACGTTGCTGCCGCTCCGGCGACGTCGCAGTCATCATCTCCGTAATCGAAAGCGATGAAGTATTGGACGCGAAGATCGTTTCCGGTTTGCAGAGTTCGTCAAGCCGGCGATAAGTGCTGCGCTTTTCTTCAAGATTCTCAATGATGGCTTCAATGATGATGTCGCAATCAGCCAGCGGTTCGAACGAGGTCGTGCCCGACAACCGCCCGCGAATCTCCGTCTGCTGCTCAGCCGTGATCGTCCCCTTTTCCGCAAACTTCGCCAACGACTTCTCAATCCCGCCAAACCCTTTATTAATCAAGTCCTCAGAAACTTCCCGCACAACCGTTTGATATCCAGCGCTGGCCGCAACCTGCGCGATCCCGGCGCCCATCAAACCACAGCCCAAAACACCGACTTTCCTGATTTCCATCTCTATCTCCTGAAATTATTTTGATTGCCCTGATAAATACGTTTGTGTTGCTTGTTTGATCCACTCGCCATGCTCGCTCTGCCACTTTGCAAACTCTTCCGTCAACTTCGGATCTTCCAACGGCGGCAACCGTCTTGGTCCATCACCCGGAGGCGGAGTCGCCGCTGCCGCAGCAGTCGCCGCGCGCACCAGAATTGAACGGAGCCGATTGCGAAACTCCGCCGCTTGCGCATCGAGCACAGGCGCCTGATCCAGTCGTTGAACTGCCTGATCCACGTTGCTCACGTCACGGGTCTCAATCACCGCCTTTGTCGTTGCGCTGGCCTGATTCATCGCGGCGGCATATTGCACAAACAATGCTGCCTGTTCGCTCAGTACCGCTTGAGTCGCAACCTGCATCGAGCGATTGAAATGCCTGGCGGTTTTGTAAAACCCAACCGCGACGACCAAAAGCGCCAGCACCTGAAGAACGCGCCACGCCGCCGCCATTCCGCGCCGCTCGCCCGGCCGGCGATATTGCACGACGGTCGCCAGTGCCGCTCCCGCCATCAGCCCGCCAAGATGCGCGGCGTTATCAATTAACCCGCGACCGAGAAAACCGATAACCAGATTGATCACGATGATGGGAATCATGCCCGTGCCGAACGCACGCTTGAAACCCTCCGGCAACTCACGGCGAAACTTGATCCCAAAAACAAACAGCACGCCGACAAGTCCAAACAAAGCCCCCGAAGCACCAGCCGACGGCAGGTCAGCACTCTTAAACAAAAACCGTCCCAACGCGCCCGTAGCCAGATCCGGCCGCACCGTCAAATAACTCCCGACAACACCCGCGATGCCCGTCACCACCCAAAACACAACAAACTTCGCCGACCCATACAACTTCTCGACGTATGGTCCAACTATCCACAGGCTGTACATGTTGACCAGCAGATGCGGCAAATTGATGTGCACAAACATCGGCGTGATAAAGCGCCACCACTGATAGTTCGGAGCGTTGATGAGGTAGTTCAGCTTCGCGCCGTACGCCTCGAGCACCGGTTCGGGAAACGCGACCCAGAGCACTTGCGACGACGTCCCGCTCGACGCCCACATCAACATAAACACAAACAGGTTCGCGACGAGCAGAACGACGGTGAAGATGTAAGGACGGCTAAGAACGGCGCGTGCAAACCTGATCGTTTCGCGATCGGCTCCGCGGTAATTTTGGAGTTGTTCTGGTGACAGGCCGGTGGACGCGCCGCAGACGGCGCATTGCGGCTCTGAAGCACCTACGATCGCCCCACAACTGCGGCACATTGTCGGCCGGCCGGGGCCAGGTTGGTTTGACTGGCTTTCAGACAATGCGCTGCCGTTAACCCATCGTTTCGAGCAGGTTCACTAGATCGTCTGCGTGTTCTTCTTCGACGGCGAGTATCTCTTCCATCAACCGGCGCGAAGTCGGATCGTCATTGCCGAAGTAGGTGATCATCTCACGATAGCTGTCGATCGCGATACGTTCGGCCACGAGGTCTTCCTTGATCATGTCCGTCAGCGTATTGCCTTCAACGTACTCCGCGTGACTACGCGAAAGCAGGCCATCGGGGTTGAAGTTTGGTTCGCCTTTAAGCTGGACGATGCGTTGAGCGATCGAATCAGCGTGTCCCTGTTCCTCGTTTGCGTGTTCGAGAAACTCGGCGGCTACGCTTTCAGCATGAATGCCGGAAGCCATGTAGTAGTGCCGTTTATATCTGAGGACGCAGACGATCTCCGTGGCCAGGGCTTCGTTCAGAAGTTTGACCGCGGTTTCGCGATCTCCGGTATAGCCCTGGGTGACTGCGCCGTTTTCAATATGTTGCCGCGCGCGCTCGCGCAAAGTTTTGATATCAGTGAGAAATGGTTTATCCGCCACGACCTCACTCCTTAAAGATAAATTTAGGGGAGCAAGGATATTACTCGTGCACCCTATCGAGAGCAAGTTTGACTAAAAACGAGAGCAAGTTTGAGTAAACTTGGTGCTTCCAAGTGTGAATAATCCGGTTTTAAGGTCCGTCTTTAATCCACTCTCAAACGGCCGTGTACTTTAACCTCGCTTGGCCCGGTAGACGCCGTTGTCACTTCGATTGGAATGTTCCACACGAGTGTTTTGATCCGGCACGTTCCGGTATTGTCTTCGCGGCAATAGAAGAGTGTCACCTGGGCCTTGACCTTGGCGGCGCCGGCGCTGACCGCGTTCACCGGAATGCGCAACGGAAGCTTCAGATCCTTGGCGCTGCGCGCGGCGAGTTTTTCGTCAATCTGAATGTTCTTTCCCTCTTCGACGGCGACTTTGTAACGCTGCGGCGCCATCGGATTCAGATGGTAGCCTTGCGGCAGTTCGACGTTGATTTCGAGAACTCCATTGCTGCCGGCGCGAAGTTGTTGCTGAGTAGTTTTGATCTCTTCGGCGTTGGGTGCGGCACCGGATTCTGACGCTGCAAAGCTTTTCGCGGGTGGTGTCAGGCCGTTGATGCGCAGCGTGCTGGCTTGTTTTGTTTTTAGATCGACAACACGAATCGCGTGGTTGTTGGTATCGGCGATGTAGAGTTTGTCGTTCGCGAGAGCGAGACCGCCGGGCTCGTAAAACGAAGATGAAGCGCCGTCCGATTGTCCGGGTTTGCCTGTGCCGAACAGGCTCGTGACGCGTTGTCGTTTTGGATCGAGTTCCTTGATCTTGTGATTGTAAGTATCAGCGATCAGTAACTTGTCGCCGACGGTGAGCAAGCCGAGCGGGTGTTGCAGGCGCACGTCATCGCCCGTGCCGTCGACGTCGCCGAATTCAAACAGGTCACCGCCGACCAGAGTTTTTACTTGTCCCGAGATGAGATCGATTCCGCGAATGATGTTCGACTCGCTGTCGGCCACGTAAAGCGTTTGACCGATGATCGCGAGTCCTGAAGGTTGTGCGAAACCCGATTCACGCAACGAACCGTCGAGCCGTGCTTCACGACCTGAGCCCGCAAACGTAGAAACCTCGTTTTTATCGAGATCGAGTTTCCAGATCTGGTGTGGACCAGCCATCGCGATGTAGAGCGTTTGACCGGCGAGCTGGAGATCCCACGGCGAACTCAACGCGACGGTGCGCGCGGGTCCCGTTTTGAAGTACTCGCGAGTTTGTTGTCCGGTGCCGGCAATCGTTGTGACTGTTCGTGCTTTGAGATCCACCTTGCGAATCAGATGGTTCTCGGTGTCGGCGACGTAAAGATTGTCGCCCGACAATGCGAGACCTTGCGGGCGATTGAACGTCGCTTTATCAAACGCGCCGTCGCCAGAGCCCGCTTCTGCGGTTCCAACGGTGTCGACCAACGTGCCGTCGAGTTTCGTGATGACGATGCGATGGTGATTTGAGTCAGCGATGAAGAGCCGATCGGTGGCAGCGTCTGCGATTATCTTGCCGGGAAATGCCAACGGCAGATCGCCGACCTTCGCGCGTTCCAAAACCAGGTTGAGCGGCTGTTCGTTCAGCTCGCCGCGTTTGCGAAACTCTTCAACGATTTTCGCGATCGTCTGATCGATGATCTCGTAGTTGCCTTCGCCGGATGCCGCGCCAACGACATAACCCGCCGGATCGATCAAGACCTGTGTGGGCCAGGCGCGCACGCCATAACTCGACCACACCGCGTATTCAGAATCGTTGTAAACCGGATGCTCGATCTCGTAGCGCAGAATGATGCGGCGAATGTTCTCGGTCTCTTTTTCGTTTTGAAACTTCGCCGAATGGACGCCGATCACGACCAGTTCGTTCGGATACTTCGCTTCGAGTTTCTTGAGATCGGGAATGATATGGATGCAGTTGATGCAGCCGTAGGTCCAGAAGTCGAGTAAGACGACCTTGCCCTTGAGCGCAGCAATTGAAAGCGGCTTATCGGTATTCAACCAGCCGCGGCCGCCCTGGATCTCTGGGGCGCGTATGCGTGCTCGTTCCTGTGTGGTAGACATTAAAACACCTCGCTCGCGAGCGACGAAAGAAGTCGCCACCAATGACAAAATAATGATCAGGGTTTTCATCACCGCTCGGTCATTGTATCTAGGGACCAGTTTGTTTGTCGCGCAGCGGCGTTGTAACCTTTCACCCGCGTATGAACGACCAGGCATTTGTAACACTCGAATACCAGCAGTTGCTGGCGCTGATTCAGCGAAACGCGCAGACCGAGGCGGGTCAGGCGCGCGTCGAGCGATTGTCGCCGGCGGCGAGCATTGCGGAGTTGCAGCATGAGCTCGCGGCGTTGTCGGAGTGTGTGACGTTGCGCGCTCGCGGTGTGAACTGGTCCTTCAGCGGCTTCAGCGATCCGGAAGAGACGATTGCGCGCTTGCGCGTAGAGGGCGCGGCGCTCGATCCGTTGTCGATTTTGCAAACGGGACGTTTGTGCGAACAGGCGATGTCTGCGCGCGCGGCGATTCTCGCGGAGCGCGACAATGCGCCCGTGCTGTGGCAACTCGTCGAAGATCTGCCGCGAGATCTCAACAGTCTCGTGGCGCGCATCGCGAACAAGATTTTGCCAACCGGAGAGCTTGACGATCGCGCCAGTCCCGAGCTCGCGCAGATTCGTCACGAGATTTCGTCGTTACGGTCGCGCATCACGCGTTCGCTGGAAGGACTGATGCGCCGTTCGGCGGAAGCGATCCAGGATGAACTCGTGACGATCAGAAACGATCGGTTTGTGATTCCAGTTAAGGCTGATCATCGCGGGCGTGTGCAAGGGGTGGCGCATGGTTATTCATCGTCCGGTGCGACTGCTTTCATCGAACCGCTCGAAACGATCGAGGCAAACAACGAGCTGCAGAGTCTGCACGAAGCCGAAGCCCGCGAGATCGCGAAGATACTTTTCGGCCTGAGCGAAGAGTTGCGCGCGCAGTTGCCGGCGATCGAGATGGCTGCGGCGGCTGTTGCGGAGTTGGATTTCGTCAACGCCAAGGCCGTTTTTCATCAACGGTTTCAGTGCTCGATTCCGGAGGTTGGAACAGATGGGCCACTCGAGATCGTCGAAGCTCGTCATCCGTTGTTGGAAGAAAACCTGCGCGCGAGCGGAGGCGCCGTCGTGCCGGTGTCGTTTACGTTGGACGACGAGAACAACGCGATGATCATCTCCGGCGCGAATGCCGGCGGTAAGACGGTCGTGTTGAAGACGACGGGTCTGCTCGCGCTGATGGCGTTGTCCGGCATTTCCGTTCCGGCGAAGTCGGGAAGATTTCCCTTTTACGCAACCGTGCTCGCGGACATCGGCGATCATCAGTCCATCGCGGCAAATCTTTCGACCTTCACTTCGCACATCGCAAACATCGCGCGGATGATCGAGCTATGTGAACCGCCCGCGCTCGTGTTGCTCGACGAAGTCGGCACCGGAACCGATCCCGAAGAGGGATCGGCACTCGGTGTCGCGGTTGTGGATCATTTTCGACGGGTGTGCAACGCGCACGTTATCGCAACCACGCATTACAGCGGGCTCAAGATGTACGCCGGAAACGAAACGGGCGTGCTCAATGCGAGCGTCGAGTTCAACGAAAAGACACTGCAACCGACTTATCGTTTGATTGTCGGCGTCGCCGGTGCTTCGTCAGGTTTGGAGATCGCACGGCGCTTTGGTGTTCCCAAAACGATTGTCGATGCAGCGGTGGGCGCCGTGAAAGATTCGTCGTTGCAAGCGACGGAGTATTTGCGGCGAATCAAACGCGAAGCAGAAGGCGCTGAAGCGTTGCGGCTCGCGTTGGAAGAAGAACGCGCCGCCGTCGCAGAGAAGTATGCTTCACTCGACAAAGAAGCGGCGAAACGCGAACGCGAACGCCAGGCGTCGTTTGAGCAGGTCGCTCAGCGCATGGTTGCGGAACTTGAAAAACAGGGCCGCGAACTGGTCGGAAAAATCGCGGATCGCGCCGAACGAACTCGTACGGAGCGTGAAGCGCAGCGTCAAGTCGCGGAGATGAAGCGCGCAGCCCAAAGGGCTGCGCAATCTATCGGGCAATTGCAATCCGGCTCTGATCCCCTTTCCGGTGGTGTTCGCATTGTGCGCGACGGGCAGACAGTGTCTCCTCAAGGAACGGAGCCATCTCCTACCGAAGAGGTTGTTCGATATGTCACCGCCGCGCCGCGCGAGATAGTCGTCGGCGACAAAGTGAAACTGCTCTCGTTCGGTTCGGTCGGCATCGTGGACCAGATCAAGGACGGTTACGCCGAGGTGCGTGTGAAGGCTTTACGCTTCAGAGAAAACCTCGAGAACCTTGAGCTCGTCGAACAACAACCCACTCCAAAACCGCAGCAAGGCAAACTGGAAAAACTGCGCCGCTCATCAGGCACGGAAGTCCATCTTGCCGCCGCCGAGCAAAAGGCCCAATCTGAATTGAACGTCATCGGCCAGACGACTGACGAAGCGGTCGATGCGGTCGATAAGTTTCTCGACGAAGCATCACTCGCGAGTCTCAGCCAGGTGCGAATCGTACACGGCCACGGCACCGGCGCGTTGCGTCGCGCGATCGCCGGACTGCTCGGAGGTCATCCTCATGTCGCTCGGTTTGTTTCCGCCCCACCCGATCAGGGCGGTGCTGGTGCAACTCTCGTCGAGTTGAGACAATAGCCACAGCTTACACGGATCACGGATCGAATGCGTTACCCCCAAACTTTCATCGACGATCTCAAACGTCAAGCCGACATCGTCCGCGTCATTCAGGACTACGTGCAGCTCAAGAAAAAGGGCGCGAACTGGATGGCGTGTTGTCCGTTTCACAAAGAAAAGACGCCGTCGTTCTCCGTCAGTCCAACGAAAGAGATCTTCTTCTGTTTTGGTTGCCACAAAGGCGGCTCGGTCTTCAATTTCGTGATGGAGATCGAGCGCGTCAGCTTTCCCGAAGCTATCCGCATCGTCGCCGACAAGATCGGCATGCCGTTGCCGAAGATGGTGGACGACAGCCGCTTCGAAGCGCGCCGGCAGGAAGCCGACGACGTTATTCAGCTCAACTCCTGGGCGTTGGATTGGTGGCAACAACAACTCGAAACGAGCAAGGAAGCACGTGTCGCGCGCGAGTACCTGGTCCAACGCGAGCTGACCGAAGAAACGCAGAAAACGTTTCGTCTCGGCTACGCGCCCGATAGTTGGGACGCGCTCTCGACGTACTTGCGCCAGAAAGGCGCCACGCAACAACAGATCGAGCGCAGCGGTTTGGTTGTTAAGAAGGAAGAAGACCGTCCCGGTTCTTACGATCGTTTTCGTGGGCGATTAATGTTTCCCGTTTTGGACGTGCAAAACCGCCCGATCGCATTCGGCGGGCGCGCACTGAAACCTGATGACAACGCGAAATACATCAACTCACCGGAAACAATCGCTTACGTTAAAGGCCGCAATCTCTTTGGACTAAACCTCACGCGCGATGAGATCCGCCGTCAGGGATTTGCGATTCTCGTCGAGGGATTTCTCGATCTGATCGTTCCGTTTCAAGCAGGCGTGCGCAACGTCGTTGCGAGTTTGGGAACTGCGCTGACAAGTGAACAGGCGAAGTTGCTAAGCAGGTTTGCGCGCAAAGTTGTAGTCAACTATGATGGCGACCGCGCGGGCGTACAAGCAGCGAAAAAGTCGATCGAGATCCTCCTCGCCGAAGATATCGAAGTGAAGGTGCTCGTACTTCCCGACAACGCAGATCCCGACGAGTTCATTCGAAAGTTTGGTGTAACTGAGTATCAGCGGCGACGCGCACAGGCTCAACCACACATACAATTCGTAATCGAAAACGCTTTACGT
>DASUPR010000228.1:0-9244 GCA_036281015.1 Pyrinomonadaceae bacterium | reverse complement strand
GCCTTCGCGCCGAAACCCGCGGCGCTGGCAAACAAAGCTGCTGACGTCAGTCCCAGGAAATTACAAAACTCACGGCGAGTGACCTGCGCTTCCTCGTCACGCTCGTAAGGAAACTCAGCCTGATACGGCGCCGTAGCATCGCGAACGTCGTTTTCGTCTGAAAGGTTTTTAGAACTCATTGCTTTTGTCCGAATGTTCAACCTGCGTATCGATCCACGACTCCTCTGTTTGCGCGCGCGTTAACATTCCCTCGAAGACGCCGCAGCCGTCGACCTTCACCTCGTCGGCGTTCGTCGGCAACATCAAGTAAACCTTCGTTTCCACCTGCTGATTGCCAAACACGTGCACGTTGACCGGCTTGGTCCGGCGCAACGGAACAATCTGTTCATACTTGCCAAACGAGATCGCACCCGTGGGACAAACACTCGCGCACATCGGCTTCAGTCCTTCAGACGAGCGGTCGAAACACATGTCGCACTTCATCTGGAGGTGAACCTCGGTGTTGTACTTCGGCACGCCAAAGGGACACGCGTTGACGCAGTTACGGCAGTCGAGACAACGCGGCTTCAATGCAGACATCACCACGCCGTCGTCTGAAACTTTGATCGCGTCGGCGGGACAAACCAGCGCGCACGTCGGCTCCTTGCAATGCATGCACACGGTCGGCATTGTCGCCGTAGTCTCTGAGCGATCGATGTAGTCGACGAAGATCATCGAGTAGCCTTTATGCGTGGCGCACTCACGGCACGCGGCAACACACGCGCGGCAGCCGATGCAGCGTTGCGGGTCGATGAACATCGTCTCTTCCATTGCTACCCCCTCTGTACTTCGCTCGCCGACGCGCCTTTGCGTTGTCTGCCGAGAATCGGCAACTGGCGCGAATGAATCTTTTCGATTCTTGCCGAACAGGCCTTGAACTCCGGAATTTTCGAAGTCGGATCCAAAACCGGATTCGTAAGTTGATTTACCGCGAGCTGTTCTCCCCAGTGATACGGAATGAATATCGTGTCGGGACGAATGGTCCGCACCACCAACACCGGAAACACGCCTTCGCCGCGCCGCGAGATCACACGCACACGCTCACCGTCGTTGATCTTCAATTGCGCAGCAGTCTCCGGATGGACCTCGACATAAGGTTCGGGACACTGCTCGACGAGGAAACCGATGCGCCGCGTTTGATTGCCGGAAAGGTACTGGTAGACCACGCGTCCGCTGGTCAGTATCAAAGGAAACTCTTCATCGGGAACTTCCTTCGGCGGGTTGTACTCGATCGCATGAAACTTCGCCTTGCCGTCAGGATGATAAAAACGATCTTCAAAGAGACGAGGCGTGCCCGGATGATCTTCGTCCGGACAGGGCCAGAAGATGCCGTTGTTCTTTTCGATCTTCTCCCACGTCATGCCGTAGTAATCGGCGTTGCCGCCGCGCGAAGCGACCCGCAGCTCTTCGAAGATCTCGCGTGGTGAGTTGAAACTGAAATACTTCTCGCGGCCGAGTCGCCGCGCGAGTTCGAGGATGATGGACCAGTCGGCGCGAGCCTCGCCGGGCGGATTGTTTGCTTTGTTGATCTTGACGACTCGTCCCTCGCTGTTGCAGGTGACGCCTTCATCTTCACTCCACGCCGAGCCGGGCAGGACCACGTCCGCATAACGCGCTCCTTCAGACATGAAGAAATCTATGCAGACGTAGAAATCCAAACCTTCGAGCGAACGGCGCACGTCGTTGGTGTCGGGAAGACTCACCATCACGTTGTTACAGATCGACAGCAAGCCGCGAATCTCGCCTTCGCGCATCTTGGTGAACATCTCGACGACTGACACACCGGCTTGCGGTAGTTCGGCTTCGGGTAGATCCCAAACCTGACAGACTTGTTTGCGATGTTCGGGATTCATGATCGAACGCTGTCCGGGAAGTTGATCGGCTTTTTGACCGTGCTCGCGTCCACCCTGGCCGTTGCCCTGTCCCGTGATCGTTTCGTAACCACGTCCGGGTGCGCCGATCTTTCCCGTGGCGAGCACGAGGTTGATGTAAGAGAGCACGTTGTTGACGCCGTTCGTGTGATGTTCGATGCCGCGTGCGTGCATCACCATCGCGGTCTTCGCGCGGCCGTAGAGTCGGGCCGCTTCGACGATTTTTTCTGCCGGCACACCACAGATCTGCGAAGCCACCGCGGGCGAATAACGGCTCGCAAGCTCGCGCGTTGCCGGCCAGTCGTTTGTGCGTGAATCGATGAAGCTCTGATCGATAAGATTCTCTTCTACGAGCACGTGCAGCATTCCGTTGGCGAGCGCGACGTCCGTACCGGGCTTGAGTTGCAGATGTAGATCGCCCTGCCGGGCCGTAGGTGTCTCGCGCGGATCGACGATGATCCAGCACCCGCCGTTGTCGCGTTGTTGCCACAGGAACTTGTTCAGTACCGGAAAAGTCTCCGCGCAGTTTGAGCCCGCAATCAGCAGCACCTCAGCCAGCGGAATATCGCTCCACGGATTCGCAGCGCGATCGATGCCGAACGCTTTGTTGTTTCCCGCCGCGGCGGAAACCATGCAGAGCCGGCCGTTGTAGTCGATGTAGCGGGTGCCGAGTCCAGCGCGCGCAAACTTGCCCATCAAGTAGGTCTTCTCAGTGGTCAACGAAGAACCTGAATAAACTCCGATCGAGTCTTTTCCATACTTCTCCTGGAGCGCTTTGAACTTCGTGACAATCAGGTCCAGCGCTTCGTCCCAGCTCGCGCGTTCAAAACGGCCGTTGCGTTTGATCAACGGATGAAGCAGCCGATCGGGATGATGGACCTGGAGGTAAGCTGTTACTCCTTTCGGACAAAGCCGGCCTTCGTTAACGGGAAAGTCATAGCGCGGCTCAAAGCCGACGACGTGATCGTTTTCGACGAGGAGGTTGATGCCGCACTGCACCGCGCAATAGGGACAATGAGTCGGCACGACGCGATCGATTACTCGATCCGCGCGCCAGCCGCCGTGCGGCGCGTCGTGAAGATGCGGACCGTAGGCCTCGATAATCTGCTCGAGATGTTCAACCTTACTCATGTTCCACCCGTGATCCCCGGAAAACTTTTTCAGTCGTTTGCGGCAAGTTTGCGTACGCGAGTCCGCGCATGATGCGTTTGCAGCGCGGACAATAGTCCTGAAGCGTTTTGCCGTCGCCCATTGCGTAATCAAACCCGAGTTTGTCGACCACCGTCTTCAGATCGTCGAGCCAGAGTTGCGCGACAAACTCCGCTCCGCAGCGCGCGCACTTTGCCTGCGGCATCTCGCGAGCGCGCTCCTGGTAAAGCTCCACGCCGATCGACGCCGGACGTTGCACCACATGAAACAGCTTGCCGAACGGCAAGTAGAAGAGCGTCATAATCACAGTCGCCTGATGCGTCAGGGCGATGAAGTGATACATGTAACCGTTGAGCCATAGACTCGACGCAGTCAGCATGAGTCCGGTGACGGAGATCGCAATCAACAGCATGTGCGGCACGAAGTCGAGCGTGAACTGCTGCAAAGCAATTGCGCCGCGGTCACGCAAACGGCGATGAATTGCAATCGCGCAACCGGCGATGACCATTACAGCCGTAAAGTCGAGGGCGTGAAAGGTGATCCAGGCAATGAGACTCCTGCCCTGCATGACGTTCAACGGAAAGCCAAAGACATAAGCGCGATAGCCGAGCTCGCCTTCGAGTTTGAAGTGCACCCAGCCAAACACGAGCGGAAACGTAATCAGCGCGGAGAGCACACAGCCCCACATGATCAGGAAGTGCATGGCCCAGCGCGAGAAGCCGCGTTTGAAGATGAAGCGCTGCGCGATCAGGTTTGTTGCTACCGTCTTCGCGGCGTTTGCGGTGTTCTGCGCAAACTTCTTCCGTTGCAAGAACAGCTTCCAGCCGCGGCGCCAATACACTCGCGTCGCCGGACGTTGCAACCAGATCGCGTAGCGAAACACTATCGCGCCGAACGCGACGACACTGGCGACGGTGTAACCGAACAGCGCTGAGTCGTAGTGTTCGAGATTGCGTGAGCCGGCAATGATGAGAACCGTCAGCAGGAACGAAGCCGCCAACGCCAGCAGCACGGGTTTTCGTTTGTTCGCGGGGCGAGTCATTGCTTATTGGCCCATGCTTCCAGTGAGAATCGAGGGGGACGCTTTTCAAGCTCCGCGTTTATTCGCGCAGCCAGTGCTGATTGCTCTGAGTCTGTCAGAACGGAACCGACCCAATGATAGACCTCTTTTTCTTCAATTTCATTGTGAGAAGTTAGTCGTTTCTCAACTTCTCTAACGGTATCGAGCACGGACGCCAACGTCGGCTCACGAAGTATGCCAACCGCTTCCGCGAGTTCGCGCATAAAAAACTCGTGATCGGCGCGCAGGTTTGCGATGATTGGCCCTGCCTTACTAACTCGCTCTGCGATTACCGGGAACAGATGCAGGTGCTCCGCGCGAATGTGCACGGCAAGCCGCGCCCACAAGAGATCCAGCTTGGCATGACTCGTCTGCACGTCGCGATCTTGCAACGCCGTCAGAAGTTGTTTCAGCACTTCGTCGACGGCGTCGTGATCGTTACTGAGTATCTGGCGAGATTCCGACATCACAACTGGTTCAATGTTATTCCTGGTTCATCGCGTTCTCCAACTCCAGCGCTTTTGGAAACAGTATGTTGTTCTCCAGATGAATGTGTTGGTGCAAGTCCTTCTCGAGATTCTCCAGCGCCTGGTACAGCGTTTTATAACTGATGCAGCCGTCGTCCGGCACCTGATAATCAGACGTTAACGCGCGCACATCGCGCAGGAGTTCACCAGCGTTATCGTGCTCGCGCATCATCATGCGTATCGGATTGTTGACCGTTCCAAACGGCGCAAAGGGGCGGTTGTGGTTGTTTTCTCTCGCCTTGACCATCGCCAGAATATACGGGAAGAGTATCTGCTCTTCTTTGAACATGTGCGGCTTGAGATCGTCCGAGAGTAGTTTAACAAGCTTGCCGAGATCCATGAGTTCCGGGTGATTGTCTCCGTGTGCGGCGATCACTTTGGCGGTGAGTGTTTCAAGTCTTGCCAGTTCCGACTTCGTGAACACGTGATGAGTGTTGAGAATGTGAGTGATTAGCTGGGGCAGAGATGCGTTCTGAAAATCCATCGCCTCGGCGTCCTCGAATTGAGTCACTTTGGTCAACATTTCCATCACTGCGTCGACGTCCACGCCCGCGGTAGCGCAAGCTTCAGACAACGGTTTATTCCCGCCGCAGCAGTAGTCGATTTTGAGTGCCTCAAAGAGTCTTGTGGATTGCGGAAGTTCAGTCGCAACTTCTCGCACCGTCGTGCCTGTCGTAATCATTTTTTTGTAGCTCCTAATTGTGTGAATAGTTTCAGGTGCGCGCACCAATCCCTGCATTTTCCCAATCTGCAAGGCTTGTTCCCTGCAAAAAGACTGAGGGAATCCGGTTTTTCTCTAGTATCGGCTGCGAAATTTTCACTAGCGGCCGCGTAGAAGTCCGCAGGTCAAGAAAGAAAATTTTCTCAGCAGTGGCCTCCCACAAACACTTTTCGCGCGATTAGTAGGTGAGAGAGATGACGCTCCGAAAAAACGAGAGCGTTGACGAAAGGAGAAAAAATGACTGCGCTAATACTTTCAATCATCATGACTCTTGGCTTGGCGGGTGGCCCGAGCGATTTCAACGATTCATGTTCGGTTGACAACTCTCAGACAGTTTCGCAAAGCGCTAACTAAGGCCAACGATCTGTAAAACCTCAACTGATTTTTTTCAACGTGCAAAGCGGCTGCCGAATCGCGGCAGCCGCTGTCGTTTTAAAGCGTCACGAGAGTGGCGCCCTATAACTTTATTCGTTCCGCAGTGTGACCAGTGGATCGACTTTCGTTGCGCGGTGGGCCGGGACGTAGCACGCGAGGAAGGCAACTGCGAGTGCGCCGAGTGAGACTGCGGCAAACGTTGCTGCGTCAGTCGAGATCACGCCAAACACCACGCTAGCCAGCACCTTGGTCAGCGCGATCGCAGTTACGAGCCCGATGGTCGTGCCGATAATCGCGAGTTTCATTCCGTCGCCGACGATGAGCAGCAGCACGTTGCGGCGTTGTGCGCCGAGCGCCATGCGAATACCGATTTCGCTGGTCCGCTCCGCAACGTGATACGAGAGCATGCCGTAAATACCGGTTGCGGCAATGAGCAATGCCAGCAAGCTGACTGTGCCGGCAAACCACGCTCCCATGCGCTCCGGCTCCAACATACGCCTCACGTTCTCTTCCAGCGGCTCGACTGTAATGACCGCGTCTTCGTCCAATGAACGGGCCGCTTCTCTGACGGCTCCGATGCTTGCAGACTGATTCGTTCGCAACATGAAACTGAGTCCGCTCAGGTCGCGAGGCAAGGCGGGAGTGTAAAAGAGTGGTCCATCGAGTTGGCCCACGCGCCTGCTGCTGATGTCTCTGGCGACGCCAATGATTTCGTACGACGTGCCACTGGTCTCTTTGAAACGTTTGCCGATCGGATCGGCGCCGGGCCAGAAACGTTTAGCCATCGCTTCGCTAACCACTGCTGACGATGTGCCGCTAAGCGCATCTGCTTCGGTGAACGCGCGGCCGCGGAGTATGGGAATTCCGAGCGTCTTGAAGTAGTCAGTTGAAACTACGTTTGTGCCCGCGTTCAATGTAGACCCAGCGGACGTGGCTGCCTGGCCTTCGATCTCGATAGCGCTCTCGCGTACACCGGCAAAAGGAACGACTCCCGCAAGACTCACCGACTCCACTCCCGGTAAAACTTTCAGACGTTCTGAGAGTTGCGCATATAGAATCGGTAAACGCGCTTCGTCTTGAGCCTGTGTCGGCCGTTCCAGCGACAAAACGAGCAGGTTCTTCTGATTGAACCCGAAGTCTGCGGAGTGGGCCTTCTGTAATCCGCGTACCAAAACGCCGGCGCCGATGAGCAGCACGAGCGAAACCGCGACCTGGCCAATCACCAACAGACTGCGCAGGTACGACCGCGAGACGCGAGGTCTGTTTCCGGTTGTTCTCAGCGCTGTTGTCAGGTTCGACTTTGTAGATTCGATCGCAGGCGCCAATCCAAAAACGACGCCCGTGAGCAGAGAAATCAGAAACGTGTAAGCGAAGACTGTTGTATTTGGTTTGAGGTTGATGTCGAGACCAGCTTCCGGAATCGCTGACAACACGATTGGCGGTAACCAGAATGCGAGCAACAACCCGACAACGCCACCGAGAAGCGCGAGCAACAGACTTTCGGTCAGCAAGAGCCTGATCAATCGCCAGCGGCTCGCGCCGAGAGCTAGACGTACGGCAATTTCTTTCCGCCTGGCCGCAGCACGCGCGAGCATCAGGTTCGAGACGTTCGCGCACGCGATCAGCAGCACCAGGCCAACCGCTGCAATCACAAGGATCGCGATCGGCATTCCTTCGCTGCGAGCTTCCGGCGAATTGAGAAACGATCCGGGCATGACGTTGACGGTCGATTTGCGCCCGGGATAATTCTGGTCCATCTGCGCGGCGACGAGTTGCATCTCCGCCTGGACCTGTTGGATCGAGACGCCGTCTTTCAGCCTGCCATACACACTTAACCAACTAGAGTTTTCGTCCGGCAGTAGTTTGATGTCAGGCTTCACTGCGGGTTCCATCGTTACCGGAATCCACACGTCAGGAACGCTCATCTCAGCGCCGTGAAAATCACGTGCTGCAACGCCGATAATCGTGAAGGTTTGTCGGTTCAGCGTCACGGAAGAGCCGATGACATTTTGATCGGAGCCAAACCTTCGCTGCCAGAAGTCGTGACTAATCACGGCGACCGGGCATTGAAGCGGCACTTGGCATTCCTTGTCGAAGAACGTGCGGCCGAGAGCGCTGGCGCCTCCAAGAAGCGAGAAGTAGTTGTCGGTAACGAGCAGCCCGTTGATTCTTTCGACGTTGTCACTGCCCAAGAACAGGCCGACGTCGGACGAAGCGATGAGACCGGAGAAGCCGGCGACTCGGTCTCTATGGTTCAGGTACTCGGGATAAGAAAACAGCGCTACGTTGCCTTCAACGCGACGAGAAAACTCACCTTCAAACGTTTGAAAAACACTCACGACGCTCTCCGGGTCTTTGACCGGCAGCGGCCGAAAGGCGACGGAATAGAGCAACGTGAAGATGCCTGTATTTATGCCGATACCCAGCGCGAGCGTCAGCAGCGCAGCCACGGTGAAACTGCGGTGTTTGAGCAAAGCTCGGAACGCATAGCGTAGATCTTGCAACGTACTATTGAGCATTCAGGACTCCTGGCTTTGTGCAATTAACGTCGATGCAGGTGGTTTATATACCGAAGCTGGTTTGAAAAAGTTCCTTAGTAATCATGCTGGGTCGTGACCTGAAGGCAAGCGCGCGATCTTCAAGAAGCTCGACAGTATTTGGTACCTCTTTGTTATGAGCCGCACGATGCCGTATTGTAATGCGGCTTAAGTCGCCGGTCGGCTCAATCCCTGGAATTCTTTAGCGAGGTTTAGATGGAGCTTCTTACAGATCCTCAGGCTTGGATTGCATTTGCAACCCTGACAGTGCTCGAGCTGGTGCTCGGAATTGACAACATTGTCTTTATCTCGATCCTGGCCGGCAAACTTCCGGCCGGTCAGCAATCAAAGGCGCGATATATCGGTTTGGCTCTCGCGCTGCTGATGCGCGTGGTGCTGCTGTTGTCGCTCACCTGGGTGATCGGGCTGACGGCGCCTTTGTTTACTGTTTGGGGACAGGAAATATCCGGCCGCGATCTCGTTTTGCTGCTCGGCGGCTTGTTTCTTATCGCCAAGGCAACGCATGAGATTCACGGCTCGCTCGAAGGAGAAGAAGGACACGCCGCGGCAAAGGTCTATGCCTCTTTCGCGAGCGTTATCATTCAGATAACGCTGCTCGACATGGTGTTCTCGCTCGATTCCGTAATCACGGCTGTGGGAATGGTTAGCGATCTGAGAATCATGATCGCGGCTGTCGTCATCGCCATCCTTTTCATGATGGCGTTCTCGGGTCCTATCGGAAGATTTGTGCAAAAACATCCGACAGTGAAAATGCTGGCGCTCTCTTTCCTGTTACTGATCGGCGTGACGTTGATTGCCGAGAGTCTGGACCAGCATATACCGCGCGGCTACATCTACTTCGCGATGGCGTTCTCGGTGTTTGTCGAGATGTTGAATCTGCGGCTGCGGAAAACAAAAGCAGCGCCGGTCCATTTGCGCGCCGGTTACGGCGACGTGCCGGGCGA
>DASUPR010000227.1:0-3820 GCA_036281015.1 Pyrinomonadaceae bacterium | reverse complement strand
CTCAAGCTCGCAGTCACGTAACGATTGAAGTCGCCACGCTTTCCGGGTGTCGTCGCAGTGCTTCCACTCAATCCTGCCGTTAACCATCGCCGCGGCTGCCAACTGACGCCGGCGGCGGCCGCGTTGGTGGGGGTGTGTATGCCACTCTGCGGACTCAGAAACGCTTGGCCCACGTGAGTGTAACGGCCTTGCAACAGTACCTCGTCCGTCAGGTGATATGAACCAGTAAACGTCGCTGCGGCGCTCGTTCCTCTGGTTAGAGTTCCATCGCGATTGATGCCTGAGAATTGGCCCATGGCAAGATCGGCCTGAAAACGATTGAGGCCGGATATGTACTTGAGACCACCCGCGGCCATGTTTCCTTTGCGGTTCGAGCCGCCGAAGTGCATCGCGCCGGCAGACAGCGTGAAATCTCGTTGACGAGGGGGTTCGGTGGCAGTGGTGACGATCGCGCCGAAGACCTTCGTGTCGTAACGAACGTCGAGAGGCGAAAAGGAACTCGGGTTTGAGTTAAGTGGCCTTTCGTATATTCCCGAAGTTGTTTGCCCGCCGAAGATGTCGAGCCGCACGCGATGCAAAGGCAATTGAACCAGGCCACCGCGGACGGCCGCGCTGAGGAATTCGACGTCTGTGCCGGTGCCGAATTCGCCGCCAACAAAACTCTGACCGTTAGGCCGATCGAGCCTGACAGTTCCGCCTTGCAGACTCGGACGAGACGAATTGCGCGTCACGCCCATTGCCGAATTGGCGATGAAGTTAAGTCTTGCGTCGCCGACGCGGCCCGTGCCGCGGATCACCAAACTGTGATCGCCTGCCTCGCTGTAGCGTGTGTAGTTGTAATCGTATTCCAGTTGAAAGAGCTCCCAGCGCGGTTGTTTAGCTCCGGAACGAATCGTCGTCTCGGCTTTAATGCCTTTGCGAGTGATCACGATCGCGTTCTTCTCATCGCGTCGCACTGTGACGTCCAAAAGTGCTGACACGATCTCGGCGGGAAGCATCAGCTCGTTTGCTGCCGGCGGAAAGACCAGGTCGGCGGTGCCGGAAACGGTGAGAACCACCGCGCCGTTCTCGCGCACTTCATTCAACGGCGCATTGAAAACTGCCGTCGTGCCGGTCTGCCGGCGAACCGTCACAAGGCGCGAAGCCGCATCGGAGCTGAGCGTATCGCCGAGTGCCTGGGCGATGGTTGCGACGGGAAGAAACAGCCGCCCACCACGTACCTGCACACCACTAT
This sequence comes from Pyrinomonadaceae bacterium, assembly GCA_036281015.1. Classification (GTDB taxonomy): domain Bacteria; phylum Acidobacteriota; class Blastocatellia; order Pyrinomonadales; family Pyrinomonadaceae; genus PSRF01. The sequence goes on along the minus strand of DASUPR010000227.1, from coordinate 2,586 downwards.
TCGGCCCGACAAGCGCACGTTCGTTGACGATGATTACCGTCGTTTCCTGATTCGTCTCCGCAGAGGCACGCACGTTGCCAAGACCCACCATGGTCCAATGCATCGTCGCCAAATGGCCAACGATTAAGAGGACAATAACTCGAAGTGCGATGGGCATGGGGAATTTGGGGCGGGAGTTATTCCTGAAAATGCGGCGCTGTGATATAAGACACGCGAACCAAAACTCAGGAGCTTCTCACTTTATGCCGCCGAGACATAAAAGGCTGAAGTGTCATCTTCTATTCACGCTGGCCGCGGTCGTGTTGCTGTTGCCTGTGAGCGCGAAGGCGCAAACAGGGCGCGTGACGATGCAGGCCCGCGTCAGCGAAATCGTGACTCTTTCGGCGCCGCCGAATTTTGCTCACGGTAACGTCGATGCGGAGGTGTTGAGCACGGGCAACACGGTGCGAATAACTTTAACGAGCACCAGTGGTGAAGCGCCGGTCATTCGCGTGCCTTTGCTCGTGCGTTCAAATAGCGGTTTCAAAATCTCTGCTGCCGTCGAATCGACAACGGATTCGCTAGCTCAATTATCAATAACAGACGTGCGCGCCACCGGAACGCTGGTTTCACCCGCCGCGATCAACGGGCTCAACATTCCGGAAGACTTCGATTTGGAAGCGCGCAATATCATGCTCGTGAGTGGGCCACGCGTATCGCTCGGCGGCACACTCACATCTCCAAACAACGCATTGCAAATAACGGTTCTCATTCGTTTGAAGCCGCAATCTGCCCAGGGTTCGTTGGTCCACTTGACGTTCGCTGCGGCACCACTAACTCAGTGATCCCTTCAGTCGGTCTACTGCCATCCTGAAAATCGATTCGGTATTTCACCGTGTAAGAGCCCGGCGCGAGCCGTGTTTCCAGCACCACGGGTTGCATTAATTCAGCACCACCAAGCAACGGCAGCGACTCCTTTTGCGGTAACTCCGCGACCGAAACACCCGCACTGTCGGTCACCTTCAAAGAAGTAAGCGGACGAATGACACTGTTGCCCGTGTTCTTGAGCAAGGGAGTGACGACTACCTGATCCGCAGTCGCTTCAGCACGCAGGCTTTCCAGGGAACCGGCGCGCCGCAGTTGCGGCACCTTGATGTAGAACACTGCGGCCATGCGATAACGAATCACTACTTGCCGGCGGTTCTGATTGAGCTTGAGATTGTCGGGCCGCTGTTCGACGATCAACGCGGTCAGGTGATCTCCCGGTGTAGCGTCTTTCGGAACTGAAACGGTGACTCTGATCGCGTGCAAGTTGCCGGGTGTCACTGTTGTTTCAGCCGGACTGTAGATGAGCCACGGGCTCGCCGAGTTTGGCATCGTGTTGGCTCTGGCAAATTGCACCTGTCCATCGCGATCGATGGTCCAGTCGTTCAAGCTCGCGACGATGCGAACGGGTTGTGAGTCTTCACCAGTGCTGTGATAGTCGAGGTTCACGACCACAGTCGTTTCCGAACCGGGTTGCATTTCCAACTCCAGACGCGCGGGCGCCAGCGAGATGCCACTGCCACGTTGCTGCGGGCTCGGCTCGGGCGTCGGAGTCTGCGCGTTCGCGCAAACTACGGTCACAAGAAACAGAATCAGAACTGCTGTGAATCGCGAAATGTTGAGTAACATCGATCTTGAAAACCTTTCAACAGGGCACGTTTGGACCAGGTGAGATGCTAAAGACGAGAGTGGCGGAAGAAACGCCGGCTGCGAAAAACTGCGGCGTCAGAGTGAAGACGGCGTCGAAAACATAACCGTCGCTTTGCTGCCGCTTCGAACTGTTGTTTTTTGAGAGTTCCGGACCGCTAAGAATGACAGTCGAACCCGACACATTCGCCAGCGACGATGAGTACGCTACCCGGCCGTTGCTTCCGACAGTTGCTGAGTTAGCGGGATCGTTGTTGAAGGGCGAGCGAATGATGTGCGTACTTTGATTACACGTTTGGCCCGCGCCGCCGAGCACGCGCATGTTCTGAATACCAAAGCCAACATCCGACGCTTGTATCGCCTGGGTATTCGCGTTGTTCAGGCCAGACATCGTGACCGAAACCTGGTACGGCTGATTGCTGCGAATACCTACCGGCACCACCACCTTCACAATCGCGTTCGGATTGAGTGGAGAAACCTCGCCAAAGTTGATCGTCACCACCAGATCGTTCGTTACACTCGCGCTTCCGGTGACGCTGCCACTCACGGCGCCGGTGATCGTCGGTTGACCGCCGCTGCTGATATCGAGCGCCTGTGCGAAAGCCGTGTGCGCGACAGCGAGAAAGATCGGGATGGTGAGAATTAAGTGGCGAAGTTTCATTAGCGTCGCTTTAAGGCGCCGTGATGGTGAAGGTGACTGAGATGGTGGTCGTGCCGTTCTCGAAGAACTGAGGCTTGATCGCAAAGAACGCCGGCACGGTCAGACCGTTGGCATTGCTTCGCGGTACTGCGTTCATGATGATTGGACCACTGAGCGCCGTCGTCGCCGACGCGAATGCACTGAGGTTCGACCTGACTCCGGTGAATTCGTAACGGCCCGTGGTTGCGTTTACGGATCCGTTGGCGGGAAGCGTC
>DASUPR010000226.1:0-13393 GCA_036281015.1 Pyrinomonadaceae bacterium | reverse complement strand
GACTTCAGCGGGAAACTGCAACGCGCCCAGATCGACAACGTCGAAGCCAGCCACAGTAGCTAAGTCCAATGGGCCTATTTGTGACTGAGCTCAACAATCCTACCTAACAGGTCTTCCGGGGAAACGGGCTTGGAGAGGAAGGCGTCAACGTGTTCGCTCTCGTGGACCGCGTTGCGGGGGTCGAGGGCGCTCAAAAGAATTATCGGCAAGTGCGACAGGTGCTTGCTGCCTCTCATAAACCTACACAACTGATACCCGTCCAGGTTCGGCATCACCGCGTCAGTGACGACCACGTCTACCGTGGCGCTCAGCAGGAACTTCATGGCCTCCAAACCGTCCGTCGCCGAAACAACCCTGTAACCGGCTCTCTCGAGCACGACCTGGAGGTAACGCCGAAGCGCCGGGTCGTCTTCGGCCAGGAGCACACACTGACCGTTTCCCGTCCCTTCCGACAGATGTCGGGCGGGGCGCAGTAGGTCGGGCGTTGCGGTCTCCAATTCTTCCGGTGTGATCATGGTTGTGAGCTGAGACATTCGAGGCCGAGTGAGGCTTCAGAAGGTCGTCGAGCCGGGGTGGCTCGCCCTGCCAGAGTAGACCGCCGCCCGCGTGCTTGTCAATGTTATTGATTGTTGGTCACGCGGCTCGTAACAAATCGCCCAAATTCCCGCCAGGTCCCGTCCTTCTGCATGACCGAATCCACGACTTCCAGCTTCCCGCCGGCCTGGAGCGCGTAAACCGATTTTCCCTGCTCTGTCTCGGGAGAGCCCCAGATTGCCGTGAGGGATTGGCCTTCAACGCTGCATTTAATGGGGAATGAAACGCCGCGGGAGTCGAACCATGTGCCCTCACACTTTGCCTCTGAAGGTTGGTAGTAGGCGTGGCCTTCGAAAAGCCGGACCTGGCCGTCAGGCGCCTTCATCTCGTTCTTCAGCGAGAGCCGCAGAAACTTCTCGCCGAGGACCCAGTCCCACGACATCTGCATCGTCGCGGGCATTCCGAGGGCTTTGCCTTCACCCTTCCACGAGCCGGCGAGCCGCTTGAAGATGGAGTCGTTCTGGGGATAAGCGCTGCCGGCGGCCACGAGTAGCAGCAACAGGCCAAGGATGTGGGTAGTAGTTTGGTTTCTCATATCGTATCGACGGATGAAGAGTCGCGTTTCGACAACGCCGGGCAAGAAAAAACCAGCTTACACCGGGTCAATGAACTGGCGGTGCCAGAGTTCCAGCCCGAGAAGCTGAAAAACCTGGAGATTGTAGTCTTCACGCCCGGAAAAATTGGCGTCGATGACCTTTTGGACCTCCGCCGGGCGAAACAGGCCGCGCCGTTTGACCGACTCTTCCGAAAGCAGATCGCCGACCATCGGGCGCAACGGCCCGCGTAGCCACGAGCGGATCGGCGCGCCGAATCCCGCCTTCTTGCGCCAGATCACTTCCTTCGGAAGCACGTTTTCCAACGCGCGTTTCAACACGTACTTTCGCGTCAGGCCGTGCAGCTTCAAACGCGGCGGCATGCGCCCGGCCATCTCGATCATCTCGCGGTTCAGGAACGGAACACGCACTTCGAGGTTTGCGGCCATTGAAGTCTTGTCGGTCGTGATCAGGTTGAGACACGGGAGAAACGTTTTAAGATCGACGTACAAAAGACGATTGAGCGGATCGGCGTCGCGGACACGCGCGAAGTAGCGGCGATGAGCTTCGTAAGGATCGTAACCACTCGTCAACGAACGCCACTCGTCAGTGTAAAGCTGTTGTTTTAGTTCATTGGTGAAGTAAGTGCCGTAACCGAGATAACGATCTTCAAAATCCAGCGCCGCACTGCGCGCAAACTTCTTTGCGTTGCGCAACGGCGCGGTGAATCTTCCGGGCAAGCCGCCGGGCAGCACGCCCGCAACTGTTTTCATCAACGGCCGCCGCAGTAGGTTCGGCACCGGATCGAACGCCGCCGCGAGCTTCATCGCCATCTGCCGCGGGTATCCGGCAAACACTTCATCACCACCCATTCCCGACAGCATCACGGTGAGCGTCTCGCGTGCCGCGCGCGAGATGAGGTAACTGGGAATCGCCATGTCGATCGGCGGCTCTTCCATGTGATGGACCAGCTTCGGCAACAACTCCGCGACGGACGGCTGCAAAATGATCTCGTGATAATCCGTCTTCAACTGCTCGTTCACGCGTCGCGCCCACTGCACGTCGTCGGGAATGATGTCGTAACGTAAATCTTCACTCTTGATCCCGGCGGTGTACGTGCTGATCTGCTGATCGTCGCTGTGACGGTCCATCATCGCGACGATCCCCGATGAATCAATCCCGCCCGACAGAAACGCTCCGAGCGGAACATCGGCCACCATCTCCATCTTCACCACGCGGTCGAGCGTTCCCAGCACTTCCTCTTGCCACCAACGATCGCTTCGCCGGTCGTCAATCTCATCAAATGAAGCGTCCCACCATTGCGTGACTTTCACATCCCCGTTTTTGAACTGCAGGTAGTGACCCGGCGGAACCGTCTTGATGCCGTCAAACAACGTGTTCGGATCGGGCGCCCAGAGGAAGGTGAGAAACTGGTGCAGCGCTTCGGGGTTTAATTCTGCCTTGATCAGTTTCGAAGCGAGAATTGCCTTTATTTCCGACCCAAAAACGAATCCACTCGGGACGCTCGCATAGTAAAGCGGCTTGATCCCCACGTGATCGCGCACCAAAGTCAAAGTGCGTTCGCGGTTGTCCCAAACCGCGAAAGCAAACATGCCGTTGAGACGGTTGATTGCTTCCCAACTCCATTCGGCGATCGCGGCGAGCAACACTTCGGCGTCGCTGTCGGTTTTGAAATGGTGTCCGAGCGGGCGCAGTTGTTCGCGCAGTTCGCGGTAGTTGTAGATTTCGCCGTTGAAGGTGAGAACGAAACGTCCGTCGGGCGAGAACATCGGCTCGTGACCGGCGGGCGTCGGATCGATGATGGCGAGTCGGCGATGACCGAGACAGACGCGCCGGCCCGAGTCGTCGATCGGAGCTGAAGTCCAAACGCCCTGATCGTCGCGGCCGCGATGCTCGATAGCGTCGAGCATTGCTCCAATCAGCGTGTCAGGCTGGCGGCTAACTATTCCAGCGATACCACACATTTGGATCTGAGAGAGTCGAGGATGCGAAATGTAGTGCGGGTAGTTGCGGCCAATTCGTCAAGACGGATCGGGGCCGGTCCGCCTTCGAGAATAGACGCGCAAACACGTCCGATCTGTGTCCGTTGTCCCTTATCCTGGGTTTTTCCGTGGCGGTAGTCGTCCAGTACAAAAATCTTCCCGGCGCCAAAAATCTCGACGCGTTCTTTCGCCAATGATTTATCACCTTCGCTCAGATAAGCAATGACGCCGTTCGAACCATCGTCAAACCGCAACGTGATGAACACCGAATCGGCGTCGACAATCTTCGGCGACTTCGCGCTCACCGACTCGGCAAAAACAGACACCGGTTTCGCGCCGGTAAGAAACTGCATCAGGTCGACGAAGTGACAAACTTCGCCGACGATGCGTCCGCCGCCTTCCAGCGGATCCTGCGTCCAGTGTTCTTTCGGGATGTGACCGGCGTTGACGCGATACAGGATCGACAACGGCGTGTCGCGATTCGCAAAGTGTTTCCTGGCTTCTTGTGCCGATGGCGAAAAGCGGCGATTGAAACCGACCATCAAGCGTCCGCTTGATTTTTCCGCGGCTTCCAAAACTGCGTCGAGCTGATCGTCGTCGAGAGCTAATGGTTTTTCGACGAAGACGTTCTTGTTTCGTTCGAGCGCCTTGCGTGCAAGATCGGCGTGCAGGTCGTGTCGCGTGCCGACGACGACGAGATTCACACTTGCGTCGTCCAGAACTTCTTCTGCGGTAGAAACAGCCTCTGCAAACCCAAATCTCTTCCCCACGTCGTGCGCTGAGATCCCCGACGCCGTGGCAATGGATCGAAACTCAACTCCTTCGGTTTTGAAGTGCGGCAGCAACATCGCGGGAACGTAACCACCGGCGCCAATCACACCCAACACGATCCGCTTTTCGGCCTGGCGTGGCTTGGTTGTAGCACTGAGCGCCACACGCGTGTTGACCTCGGTTGTTGGATCGTAATTGAGTAACACGCCCAGGTAAGGCTCGGTTGTGGCGCCGGCGATTAGTTGATAAGCGCGTTCTGCTTCTTCGATCCGAAACCGGTGCGTAGTCAGCCGATCGACGTTGACGCGACCGTCGCCGACGAGCTCGAGAAAGCTCTCGATGTTTCGTTTCTCGGTCCAACGCACATAGGGCAGCGGATAATCATGCCCCTTCTCTTCGTAATCCGGATCGTAGCGTCCTGGTCCATACGACATCGAGATGACCAGCTTTAGTTCGCGGCTGAAAAAGGGTGCGCGCGGAATGTCGAGACCGGTCATGCCGACGACAATCACGCGGCCCTTCAAGCGCGAGATCTTTGCGGCAAGCTCGACGGGTTGGTTGGAGTCAGTCGCCGCTGTTATCAGTACGGCGTCCGCGCCGCGGCCACGCGTCCATGCATCAATCTGTTTTCCCACGGATTCACCAGAGACGGAAGCAGCATCAGCTCCAAGCTCCAATGCAAGTGAAACTCGACCGGGATCAAGATCTAACCCAAATACCCGACAACCATTTGCTTTCAACAGTTGCACGGTCAGTTGGCCCACCAGGCCCAACCCGATCACAACCACCGACTCGCCCAGCGTCGGCTCAGCCAAGCGCACGCCTTGCAACGCGATCGCGCCGAGCGTTCCGTATGCGCCCGATTCAAAACTCACCTGCTCCGGCAGATGCACGCAAAGATTCTTCGGCACCGACAAAACTTCCGCATGCGACGCGAATCCCACACCCGCGCACGCCACCCGATCTCCGACCTGAAACTCCGTCACATCCTCCGCGACCGCCGTCACGATCCCTGCCGCGCTGTAACCCAACGCCTGCGACGCAACCATCTTGTCGCGCACCGCGGCAACGGTATTGAGCAACCCCTCACTCTTAACCTTCGCGACCACTGCCTTCACCAAATCCGGACGCTCGCGCGCTTCCTGGACCAATCCTTTCCCAACCAACTCCACCGCCGCGCGCTCCGTGCCCGCGCTGATCAACGAAGCCGCCGTGCGCACCAGCACGCGCCCGCGCTGCAACGCCGGCACCGGCACCTCACCAACAAACGGCCGACCGGTTTTTCGGTTTTGCAGCACCTGCTTCATCTAGTCCGTCGTATCTCTTTTCACGATCTGCTTTTATCCCTGCCCGCTAAAACCTTCTCAATAAGGTCACTCACGTGTTCCGCGCGCGCCTCCCAAGTTCCCGAAGCCACAGCAGCCTGCCTCTTCTCCTTCATTGCAGGCTCACTCTCACTCAGTGCCTCTTCAACCAACCGCAAAAAATCCTCGCGACTGCGCGCGATCCGCAACACATCCCCCATCGGCTCATACTCCGGCAGCGGCGCAATCACCACCGGCTTCCCCGTCGCGAGATACTCACGCACCTTGATCGCCGAACCATAGCTCGTAAAAGACTGCTCAGTTTCCCACGGCAATACGCAAACGTCGAATCCCGCCGCATACCTCGGCAACTCCGCATACGGCACCGGCGGCAGAAAATGCGTGTTCGGCAAATCTTCTATCTCCAACCCGCGCGACTTGTTACCGATAAAGATCCACTGCCACTCCGGACGCTCACGCGCGGCACGCTTGATCAGCTCCTGGTCCACCAGCCATGGCTCGATCGCGCCGAAGTACCCCAAACGCGGATGCGGAATCCCAGCAACTTCAGGCGCAACCTCAACCGTTCCCTCACCAACACGCCGCCAGTGCTCGTAATCAACACCCTGCTCGAGCAAATACGAACGTTCACACCCGCGCGTCGCTTCGTTGAAGAGTTTGCGGCCGGAATAAAACACCAGGTCCGCGGCGTCGATCGCGTGCTCGTGCAAACGTCTGATCAACGCCGGATCCGTCGCGTGGTCCATCGTGTTTGCATCGTACTTGTCCGACACCTGGTAGACCACCGCAGATTCATCAAGTGTTCCGATCATCTCCGCGGCGGTCGGAATCGCGATCCACAGAATCGGCTTCGTCAATCCACGGCTACGCGCGAGCTTACCGATCTGCGCACTCAACAAACGCCGGTTCACCTTGCGAGCAGCCGTTCCAAAGAACGGCAAACTCGCAGGCGATACAACCGTGATGCCTTCCTGCGTCTGGCGCGCGAGTTTCGAATAGCTGCCGAGTTTGCGTTTGATACGCGGCAACAGATCCTTATGGGCCAAACTCGGCAAGCCCATCGAGATCGAGTTAACAAAGATCACTTTGTTTCCCGCGCTCGCGAATTTCCGCATCAGGTGCGCTTTGGAGTGCGGATGGTGGTACCACCAGTCTTCGCCACCAAAGCAGATTATCGATTTATTCAGCAACATGAAAACCAACCACAGATTACACCGATTCGTGTAATCTGTGGATAACATGCCCCTGCCGTACCGGCCCCTCATCATCTGTGGCCTCGTTTTACTCGCCCTCGGCGTGCGGTTCCTCACGTGGCAGGACAATCGCCGCGACATTTGGAAAATCCAGACCAGCGTCACTGACGGCTACAAGGACTCGGCGCGACAACTCGCCAGCGGCGATCTGAAGTTGTTCGTGAGCGACATCAACCAGATAGGGCATCCGCCGGGTTATCCGATTCTCCTCGCCGTGATCTTCAAAACGTTTGGCGACTCAAACACGGCGATCCACTTCGTGCAAATTGTTATGGACTGTGTCTCGGTCGTGCTCTTATTTCTGATCGCACTAAAAGTCGTGCCCTTTACAGCGGCAGTGCTGTGTGGTTTTCTCGCCGCGATCTCACCGCAGTTTGCTTACTTCTCCGTGGTGTTGCTACCGGACTCATTAGTCGTGCCACCCATTCTCTTGGCAGTCCTGTTTTTAATTCGTGGTCGACACTTCGCGATTGCCGGGGCGCTCATCGGTGTGTCCTGTTTGCTTCGCGCTAACGCATTCCTGCTTCCCTTCTTTCTCGCACTCCTGACGCCCTTGTTCGTGAGACGCGGCAAACGACTCCACGCCGCAGCCGCACTCATCGGCGGCGCATTGCTCGTGATCGCGCCGGTCACGATCAAGAACGCCATCGTCTTTCGCAGTTTCATTCCACTCTCGCTCGGCGCCGGCCAAACATTTCTCGAAGGCATCGCCGATTACGACCACGACAAACGATTCAACATCCCCAACACCGATCTCGGCTTGATGCGCCAGGAAGCGGAATGGTACGGCAAACCTGAATACGCGCGCCTACTCTTCGGACGCGACGGCGTCGAGCGCGATCGCATGCGCATCGAGCGCGGCCTCGCCGTCGTTCGCGACCATCCCTTCTGGTTCGCGGGCGTGGTCGCGCGGCGTGGATTGGCGTCGACGCGTCTCGATCCGGTTCCTGTTCTAAACCCCGAACCTCCGGTCTCTTATCAAATCCCTTCCTTCCCGGTTAACGAAGAACTAACACCCGTTGCACCGCAGCACCACAACTACGCCGTTCTCCACGTGTCGGAAACAAAAGACGTGAACACCAACACTGACTGTGTGGCTTACGTTCCATTGAAACTGGAGAAGGGACGACTGCAGATAAAAATCACGGATGAGAAACAAAAGACGGTCCTCGCTTCGACAAACATAGACCTTGTGGAAGGTGTACCAGCGTCAGAGCAGCCAATTCAAAACCTGGCCATGCCATTCGTTAGCGCAAACCATTCTCAAGTGCGCCTGGTAATCACGAATTTTGCCGCACACGACTCGGCCGTACTCATCGGCACGAGCCGCGTGGTCGAACTTGGACCAAGCTTGTATCAGTGGCTGCGCTACGTGCGCCAGCCGATCGCCTTCCTGCAGCGCTTTTTCAAAACGGCGTGGATACTACCGTTTCTCGTACTCGGCTTGTTTTTGATGGTGAGAAAACACGATTTGCAATCACTCGCAATCCTGCTCGCCGTTCCCGCTTACTACCTCGCGATCCAATCGACACTGCACACGGAACGGCGCTACGTCTACATCATTCACTTCTTCTTTTTGATTTTCGTTAGCGTGGCGCTGTGGAAGATCTCGACTCTGGCCTATGCCTTCGGAGCCGGTTTTCTCGCGACGCACAAACCGGAAACACCAAAAGGCAGATTCATGTAGCGCAGGATCACGCTCTCCGATCCAAACAACGCACCAAAAACTCCGTTCAGCGCCGAGACATTGATGTTGTTTTCGGTGTCGGTTTTGATTCCCGTCAACCGCATCAATTTGCGAACGAACAGAATCGGCAAAAAGAACGTGATGTTCGCGTAAGTCGAACGCTCGATCTCAAAACCCGCCTGCTCGAGCACGCGCCGCAACTCCGGCAAACGATAACGCCGGCGATGATTACTCACGTCGTCCTGCAAGCCCCACAAAAACATGAACGTCGGCACAAACAACAACGCGTGGCCGCCCGGACGCAACACGCGAAACATCTCTTTCAGCCCTGCAAGATCGTCGTCCATGTGTTCCACGACATCGAAGGCGGTGACGAGATCAAACGTGCCGTCTTCGTACGGCAACTCTTCGCCCGCGCCCTGCTTCACGTGGTCCAACCCGCGTTCACGGCAAAACGCCAGCGCGTCTTCGGAAACGTCAACACCTTCCGCATCGCCATACGCCGACAGCATCAAGAGGTTTGCGCCCGTGCCACAACCTACGTCGAGAATCCGCGGCCGCCGGTCCGTGACGCGGCGGCAAATGTCCTCCACGAAACCGGCCAGGATGCGGCGGCGTCCGGTGTGCCACCAGTGCGACTGCTCCACCCGAAACAGAATCGGGTAAGTGTGTTCCATCATCTCGCGCGGCAGCGCGCCCGGGATGGTTTTTGCTTCTGAGTTAACCGACAACTACGAACGTCTCCATCCTTCAAATTTGAATGCACACCCCGCGAATACAATCAACACTCCGTGCATCGGCAGCACGTAGCGGATCTCGGTGTGCCCGACGGTGCCCGGTACGAGATAGTAAAGGATCGTCACCAGCAACACACAACTCAGACGCCAGTCTGTGCGCAGCGCTACGAAGATGCCGAACGCCGCCAGCGGCAACAGAAGATACCGCACCACACTCTGAATCATTCCCAACACGTTCACGCCAAAAGCCAGCACGCCGCCCTGTCTTTCGGGAGATAAACACTTTTTGGCGGTGACGTTGATTCCGGCCGAAGCTGAGTACGGCACAGGGTCGCCGGCAACTTTCAACATACCCCACATTCGTCCCAACATCGCACGCGCCTGCAAAAGCGGATGCTGCTTGATAAACGCAAGCGCTTCCTGGGTCCGTTCCTTGTCGCGGCGAATGCCATCAGGCCAACTCATATCGAGCGGAAAATCAGCAGGCAGACCCAGTTTCTTCCGCTCATACTCGAGTAATTTCTCGTCGGTAAAATGGAATCCGTGCTGCCGGCCCAACTCGGTTTCGCCGATGCCTTCCCAGAGGTTTGTGCCGATCGTGCCGCCCGTCGGCGTGAAATCCGGGAAGACGAGATAGTTGCGTATAACGAGCGGCGCGATCACGAGCACTGTTCCCAACGTCACGGCCGCACTCACCAACACGCGCCGCCGCCACGTTGTTTTCGTGAACAAAAGAAGTACGAACGCCCAACCCGTGAACAAGTACAACGGGTTCACACGAAACCAGCACGCGATGCCGAGCAACACGCCAGCGCCGAGCGCGAACCACACACTCGCGCGTTGCGCAGCTAGAACCAACAACCAACAACCGCCGAGCACAAACCACGTCGCCGGAGCGTCCGCAGATGGATACGCGCCGTACATCGCTAGCAGCGGCGACAACGCCACCAGAAAACTCGAAGCCGCCGCAGCGCGCCAGCCAAACGCCGTCCACGTAATCCCGACGATCAGCACAAACGTAAGGATCATGTCCACGATCCACTGCACGTTCTGAACAACGTAGGCCGAGCGCTGGCTGCTGAATTTGTAAGTCAATGCGACCGCGGCTGGAAATCCGGGCGGATACTGCGTGAGATCGGTTCGCGTCGGATCGTCGATCCAGAAAAGTCTTTGCTTGCCGTCGAGAATATCGCGCGCCTGGCGATCGAACTTCGCGTATGAGCCGACCTGAAACCACCCCGGGTCGTGGAGATTCGCGCGCATGAACTGGAGCGTGAGGCCACGTACGCAGAAGGTGAGGAGCAAAGCGCCCAGCAGCAGAAGCAATCGGCGGCGGTTAAGCATTACCTCGAAGCGTTTACCTGGTAGGAAGTGGCCTTTTCTTTGGCGTTGCCGGCGGGAAAACCAAGCCGTTCCTGGACCACGTAAAGCGGACGCCGCTTCACTTCGGTGTAAATCCGGCCGAGGTACTCGCCGAGAATGCCGAGTGACACGAGCTGCACCCCGCCCATGAACAACACCGCGACAAAAAGCGAGGCCCAACCTCGCGCGACATTCGTCTCCAAAAAGCGATCGATAATCGCGACGATGATGCCGGCCACGGCGATCCAGATCGCGAGAAAGCCGCTCCAGATCGCAAGCTTCAACGGCACGAGAGAAAACGAGATGATGCCGTCGGTCGCGAAGTGGACCATCTTTCTCAACGGATACTTGCTCTCGCCTGCCTGACGGGCCGCGCGCGCATACGGCAGCGCGATTTGGCGAAAACCGGCCCAGCTCACCATGCCGCGCAAAAATCTCGCGCGCTCCGGCATCGATTTCAGGACGTCGAGAACTTTGCGATCGATCAGCCGGAAGTCGCCCGCGTCGAGTGGCATCTTGGTTTCCGACAGGCGGTTGATCAGGCGATAGAATGCTTTGGCGGTCCAGAGTTTGAACTTGCTTTCGCCTTCGCGTTCGAGACGAACGCCGTAGACCACTTCGTTGCCTTCACACCACAGCTCGACCATCTTCGGGATCAACTCGGGCGGGTCTTGTAGGTCTGCGTCGATGATCACGATTGCGTCGCCGGCGGCTTCTTCGAGGCCCGCGCTGACGGCGATCTGGTGACCGAAGTTGCGCGACAGGATCAGTGCGCGCATGTGTGGATCGAAGAGTTGAAGTTCGGCGAGGATCTGTTGCGTGTTGTCGCGGCTGCCGTCGTCGATGAAGATCAGTTCGTAGTCCTGGTTCATTCCGCTGAGCACGATGGTGAGCCGCTCGTGCGTCGCGCGCAGCACGGCTTCTTCGTTGAAGCAGGGAATGATTACCGACAGCAGCATTCGTTCACTTTTTCGCGGTGATGACGACGTTCCAACCGAAGCGATGGCTCAGTGTTTTGAACGTTTTATCTGAAACTACGCCCGAGAAAAACCGCAGCTCTTCACGCGTGAGTTGCTCGACCTCTACGTCAGCTTCGCGAAACTGACTGAACAGCGCGCGCGCTTGTTTGCGGCTGTAGACCTTCACCAGCGGGCGAGCGTCGTGATCGCTGAATTCGATCACGCGGCTCATGATGTCTTCCGCGGAACGGCCGCGGAGAAACTCGCCGCCCAACAATCCACGCCGCAGAATAATCTCAAACCAGTAGTTAAGCGAGTGGCGATGGTAAAGCATCACTTTCGCCGTGCCGCCCGGCCGAAGCACGCGGTGCACCTCGCGAATCGCGCCGGCCGTGTCGGGCGTGTGGTGCAGGACGCCGTTTGAATACACCACATCGAAAGACTCTGAAGCAAACGGCAGTTGTTCGCCGTCGGCGAGCATAAAGTTTCCGGGCGCGCCGTAAAGCGCGAATCGGTGGCGAGTGATCTCTACGTGGCGAGGCGTCAGATCGATGCCGGTGCAATAAGCACCACCGCGCGCGAACTGCAACAGGTCCGTGCCCATGCCGCACCCAATCTCCAGCAAGCGCGCGCCACGAAACTGGTCAAACCCCATCACACGCGGCATCCACGGCGCATATTGCTCGTAACGATGCTTTTCAACAGAATCAAAAAACTCGCGCGTCCCGAGCTCGTGCTCCCTCACATACTCCGCCCCACACGGATCCTGCCCCCACTGCTCCCTAGCCCGAATTTTTTCCTCAGCCAACGTGGTCATTGTTTGTCATATTCATTAACCCACGAGTCGTACGCGTCGAGCACTCGGCGGGCGTTGTGGGTCCAGGTGTGGTGCTGGACAGCGGCGGCGCGGGCGTTTGGACCAAGGCGGTTGCGGAGTTCGCGCGACTCAGCAACACGCACGAGGGCCGAAGCGAGTTCATTGACGTTGCCCGGTTCAACTAACAACGCCGTCTCTCCATCACTCAACACTTCACCAATCTGCCCGAGGCGGCTCGCGACGATCGCTTTACCCATCGCCATGTACTCGAAAATTTTTGTCGGTGAACCAAAGAAGTCGCTGCCGTCAGCGAGCGGCACATGAGGCGCGACCAGAATATCGCACGCATCCAACAGCGCCGGCACGCGCTCATGCGCCACCGCGCCAGTAAAAACTACGCGCCGCGCTTCGATCTCATTTCTTAAAATCCCTTCAACCTGCTCTCGCAAACTTCCACTACCGACAAAAACAAACCGCAACGGCACGCTTTCGGGAATCAACTTTATCGCCTCGGCAAGCTGCACCACACCGTGCCACGGCCCAAACGTACCCACAAACCCGGCAACCAAATCCTTGCTACTAAATCCAAGGTCATCACGCGCTTGCAAACTGCCAATCCCCGGCCGGAACGACTCCACGTCAACCGCATTCGGATTCAAAACGATCTTCTCAGCCGCAACACCGCGCGCTTCGAGGTTCCTTCGCTCAACTTCCGACACCACAAAAATACGCGCCGCCGCCTGAAGGTTCAATCGTTCATAACGCTCCAACAACCCCAAACTTCCCACGCGGTCCCAATGCTTTCCGACCCAAACTTCCGACCCGTTGTACTCCAAAAACAACGGCCGTCCCGTGCGCGCCGAAGCTGCCACACCAGCCCAACTAAACCGCGCGTAGCGTTGATAAATGAAGTCGGGATTTGCCTGCGCGACCAACGGCACAACCGCGCGCGTGAAGACGAGATTGTTGTGCATATCAAACAGCGCGCGCGTTCCCCCGACCGTTTCCGGCGGAACTACGGTGAACCGTTCGTCTGACGCATCGAGCCCCGCGATCAGATCGTTGCTGATAATCGAAAGCTCGACTCCAAGCGCGCGCAACGCATCGACGACGCCCTTGATGTGACTCGCTGCGCCGCCCGCTTGCGTGCCTGGTCCAGGCGTCGCGCGCAGATACACAACTCGCGGCGAGCCTGACTCGCGTGCGCGAACGTGAAGACGCTGTTCGAGCGTCTGCACCGCGCCTTCGAGCCGGTACAACTCGCGATGCGATTGCGCCATATCGACGACGCCGTTAACGGCCTCGCCACCTAACCGGAACGGCGCGCCCGCGATCAGATCGCCGCGCGTTCT
>DASUPR010000225.1:0-10996 GCA_036281015.1 Pyrinomonadaceae bacterium | reverse complement strand
ACGGTCTCGCCGTTGAACTCTTTATCGACGCCCGCGAGGATGCGCAGCAGCGACGACTTACCCGATCCGTTCAAACCGATGACGCCGATCTTCGCGCCGTAGAAGTAGGACAGATAAATGTCTTTGAGGACCGGCTTCTTGTCGTAAAACTTACTGACGCCGATCATCGAATAGATGATTTTGTTTGGTTCGGTACTCATTTCTTCTCCCCGGGATTAATGCTTTAACAACTCGCGTGCGTGGCGGCGGGCGCTGTCGGTGATTTCAGAGCCGGTGAGCATGCGCGCGAGTTCTTCCACGCGTCCGGCGCGATCGAGTTTGTTGACGCTCACGGAAGTGCGGCCGGCGAGGGCTTCTTTTTGTACGACCAGATGATTGTCGGCGAAGCGCGCGATCTGCGGTTGATGCGTGACGCACAACACTTGATTGGTTTGCGAAAGTTTCTTGAGCTTGATGCCGACCGCTTCACTGACGCGCCCGCCGATGCCGGCGTCGATCTCGTCGAAAACGATCGTGCGCGGAAACTCAGAAGCGTTGGAGACTGTTTTCAGCACGAGCATCAATCGCGAAGCCTCGCCGCCGGACGCGACGCGCGCCAAGGGTTTAACTTCTTCACCAACGTTGGCAGAAAAGTAAAACTCCACCTGATCGATTCCAGTGGGACGAGATTCGGTTGCGTCACCGGTTTTTAACACAGATATTTGTACTTGAAACCGCGCGTTCTCCATTGCGACTTCGGCGATGCCTTGTTCGACAGTTTTTTCGAGTAACTTTGCGGCCTTCAGACGTTGTTTATGGAGTTTTCGAGCACTCTCGAGGTAGCGCTGTTGGGCGGTTTGTAGTTCCGCTGTTAGTTGTTGCTCGCGCTCATCAGACGTCTCGATCTGTCGCAAACGATCCTGCGCCTGGGCCAGGTGTTCCAGCGCGGCTTCGATCGAACCGCCGTATTTCCTCTTCAGCCGCTGAAGTTCAGCGGCACGATCTTCAATCGTCGCGAGCCGCGCGGGCGAGAACTCCAGCTTGTCCGCAAAGTCGCGCAATGCAAACGAAAGATCCTCGAGCACCGCGCGCGCCGATTCGAGCCCTTCCAAATACTCGCGAAATCCCGAGTCGTATTCACTTAATTCTTCGACTTCCTTCAGCGTCAGCCGCAGACGCGCGAGCGCCGCGTCGTCGTCTTCATAAATGCGGCTGTAACTTGACTGACAGAGCGTGGTCAGTTTTTCGACGTTCGCCAACCGCCGCCGCTCTTCTTCCAAACGTTCGTCTTCACCCAGCGAGAGTTGCGCACGTTCAAGCTCGGCAATCTGAAACTGCAACGTATCGGCAAGCTGAAACTTCTCCGCCGCATCCTTGCGCAACCCCGCAAGCTCGCGCTGCAAATTGCTCAGCCGTTCGTAAGCTTCAGCAACTTCACTGCGCAACGCGTCATGACCCGCAAAACTGTCGAGCAACTCCAGATGCGTGTCCGGATCGAAAAGTGTCTGCTGATCGCCCTGCCCATGAATGTCGACGAGAAACGGGCGCAGGTCGCGCAAGAGCGTCTGCGTTGCGAGTTGATTGTTGATGAAGATCTTGTTGCGGCCCGTGGCGGAGAGTTCGCGGCGGACGATGAGTTCGTCACCGTTTTCCAAACCGGAATTTTCCAGCAGTCTTTCCAGTTGCGGATTCAGCGAGAGAGAAAACAACCCTTCGATCGATCCGCGTTCCGCGCCTGACTTCAGCAGCTCACTCGTGAACCGGCCACCGATCAGAACGCCAAGCGCATCGACGATGATCGACTTTCCCGATCCCGTTTCACCCGTGAGCAAGTTCAACGCACCGTCAAACTCCACCCGCAGGTCATCGATCAGCGCAATGTTGGAAATGCTGAGGAGTTGTAGCATTAACGCGCCACAGATTAAACGGACCTACACGGATATGCAATTACATTCGCGTAGGTCCGTTAAAATCCGCGGCCGCTCTAGAACGTGTAACGCAGCGTGAACTGCATTACGCGTCCCGCCTTGGTCTCGTTGAGCGGGGCTTGCGTGGAGGTGAACCGTCCAAAGTCGGAGTTGGGATTGCCGCCCAGGAATGGATCGCTTCCCAAACTCAGATCGGAAATCGTGAGCCCGTCAAATCGCTGCGTGTTGGTGACGTTGAAAACTTCCCAACGGAACTGCAGCGCGTGACCTTCCCACGGCATCCGGAACGCCTTGTAAAGTCCCATGTCGAGCGCGATGTAACCCGGCGCGCGCAACACGTTTCGATCGCCGACTTCACCCGGACGTGCCGGTCTGAAGCTGCGATACACTTCGGTCGGATCGCTGAAGATGTTCGGCGTGCCGTTGGCGCCGTCTTTTGTCGGCGACGATTGCACCGGACGAACGCGAACACCGTTCGACTGCACGTTCCAGTTCGTGGCCCACACACAGCAATCGAATGGCGTCTGGATCGGCAGGCCGCTGTTCCAACGGAAAATACCCGTCGTTTGCCAGCCGCCCAGGATCTGGTCCACGAAACCGCTGCTGTTGGTCAGGAACTTCTTGCCACGTCCGAACGGAAGTCCGACCACCCAGTTCGCATTGATGATGTGTCGAGCATCAAAATCCGAGTTTGCGTAGTTTGCTTCCGGATCGAGAGCGTTGACGATGAACGCCGTGCCGTAGCTGGTGGAGTTTTGCAGTCCCGAAGCATTGTCGAACGAGTGACCATACGTGTAATTGAAGTCAAACGTCACGTCATCGCGCAGCCGCTCGCGCAAGCTGATTTGCAATGAGTTGTAGTTTGAACGAGCGATGGTCGAGAACGCCGACAACGCGCCAAACTGCGGTTGATAGAACATGTTGTTGAACCTCGCCGGTCCACCGCCGAACGGGCAGGTCGAGCAGGTCGGACTATCGTCCCAGAGCAATTGCAGGAACGTGTAGTCCCTCACTTCGGCGCCGCCGACAGCCTCGGGTGCGATGAAGGCATACGCTGCTTGAGTCGGCGTCAGCGTAGTGTCGCCCCACCATTCGGGCATGAACGGGAAGAGGTTGTTGAAGAAAGCGACCTCGCCAACCTCGCCGATCGGTCGGCCCGCGTAAGCCTGATCGACCAGGTAGTTGATCGCCTGGTAGTACGTCCAGCCTGACTGCGGATCGCGGATGTTGTTCAACTGCATGATGTCGCGCGACGCGAGTATGCTGCGAGCGAAACGTCCGACGTAACTGGCTTCGAATGTAAGTCCTTTGCCGAGCTCACGCCCGTATGAGAAGTTGAAGCTGTAGTTGTAAGGCGTCGTGATGCCCTGGTCCAACGACGTCTCGATGCGTTGATCTTCATCTGACGGAACCGTCAGCGGGAAGTTCAACGTCGGCGGGATCGGTCCGGTGGAACCCGGGAACGGCAGTGTGCGAACGACCGGATTCAAACCGTTGAAGAGCGGTCCGAGATCGGGGTCGATCACGTCAAACGTGTTCGCGTTGATGTTGCGAGCCGAGGTGAAGCCCGCGAGGTTGTTGAGATCGAAGTTCACGGCCAGTGCGCTGCCGATGCGGTCGTAAGTCACGCGGAAACCGCCGCGGATCACGCTCTTGCCGTTACGCCCGAAAAGCCTGCCGGCGAAGTTATCGCCAAAATCAGGCGACCACGCGAATGATACTGCCGGCGCCCAGTTGTTCCAATCCTGCTCGTAATAACCCGGCGCGTTGTTGGCTTTGCCGCCGAGAACAAACGTGATCGGATCGGTAAAGGGCGTGCCGGCGTTTGAGCTCGCGACGCGCTGGTTGAAATAGTCACTCAGGTTTACGTTCGGAACGACTTGCAAACCGTTTCGTTCGTAAACCGGTGTGGAGGTGGACCAGCGAATGCCGTAGTTCAACGTGAAGTTCGGACGCAACCGCCACGAATCCTGGAAGTAGCCTTCGTATTCTTCGGTAGCGAACGAACGATCGGTCGGCGTGCCGACTTCCTGAAGTTGACCATTCGCGTCGTAAACAAGATTGGCGCTGTACTGCGAATAACGGCCAATCACTGAAGCGAGCGCATCGCGCAGGTCGTTTCCACTTTGGAAGTCTTCGAAGCCCTGCAATATAACGTCGCCGGACTCGTTGTAGAACGACGGGTTAATGATCGCTTCGTCAAACGACGCGCCGAGTGAGACGCGGTTGTTGCGGATCAAACGAACGTTGCCGCCGAAGCCGAACGTGTGTGTGCCGCGCACCCATGAGATGTCGTCCACAAAGTTATGCACCGGCGTTGTGCGTCGCAGCGTGCGTTGGTAAGCAGCGGGCGAGAAGATGAACCGGAAGTTCACGCGGTTCTCGTTCGAGTCGCCATTCTGCGTGAACGAAGCGCGCGTCAAACCGTAGTTGAAACGGTTGACGAGCGTCGGCGTGATGGTCCAAACGTGGCCCACCGCGAGGCCCTTCGGATGGTTCCAGGTGGTCAACGGCGGCGTGTCCGGGAAGCACTGAATGTTGTCGCCCGGAACGCTGCAATCAGAACTGAAGTAGACCGCGCGGGTCACTGTGTCGTTCTGATAGTTGCCGCGCAGGAAGAGTGTTTGCTGGTTCGTGAGGTTGAAGTCGAAGCGCGCAATGTAGGTGTTCAACTCGGTCGGCGTGCGGGCGTTGAACCGAAAACCGCCGGTGTTCAAGCCGTCGCCGACAGTGTTGTCGTTCGCCGGATAGCGTTGCGCCGCGGCCGCGAGAAACGCGAGCGCGTCAGGGTTGATGCCGGGTGTAGCGCCGGCGCCTGCGTAGGTGTCGATGATTTCCTGTTGCGTCAGACAGTTCACACCTGCCGGTGTTCCCGCCGGACAACCGGGATCGCTCGCGCCGCTTTCAGTGCGGTAACGAACGATGCCCTGACCCAACGTCGGCAGCGGCACCTCACGCACGACCGAAGTCGCCGTCGCTTCGCGAAAACCCTCGTAAGTAAAGAAGAAGAACGCGCGGTCGCGTTTGAGTGGACCACCGATCGAACCGCCGAAGATGTTTCTCAGCAACTGCGGGCGTTCGACACCCGCGGCGTTGTTGAAGAAGTCGTTGGCGGTGGTGACGGTGTTGCGGTGAATTTCAAACAACGATCCGTGCCATTGGTTCGAGCCGGAACGCGTCACGAGTGAAACCTGCGCGCCTGACGAACGTCCCTGTTCCGCGTTTGGATTAGTGGTCGTAACACGAAACTCCTGTAGGGAATCGCGCGTGACGCGCAGCACGCTCGCAAACGCTTCGTCGGTGATGACATCGAGACCGTCCTGCTGTTCGTTGACGTCGACGCCGTCGAGCGTGATGTTCGACTGGTCGGCGCGGCCGCCGTTGACGAAGCCGCTGCGGGTCACGCCGGGTTGCAGCGACAACAAGCCGACGACGTTGTTCGCGTTTAGCGGCAGCTCAGTGATGCGTCGCCGTTCGAATGAATTTCCGAGACTGGCGTCACTGGTGTTGATTGCCGCTTCCGCGCCGGCGGTAACGTCAACCGTTTCCGAAACAGCGCCGACTTCGAGTTGCACGTCCTTTTCAGTGGCTGTGTCTACAAGCGCGGCTAGTCCGGAAGCCGAAGCGGTTTTGAAACCGGTGGCAGTAACTTCGAGCCGGTATGTGCCCGGCGGAACGGAAGTGAAAACGTAGCCGCCGTCCTGGTTTGTGGTTTGGGTCCGGGTGAAATTCCTTTCCGGATCTGTGATGGTGACCGAAGCGCCGGCGATCACGTTGCCATTCGGGTCTTTAATAGTGCCGCGAATAGTTGAGCCACCGGACTGAGCGTAGCTCGTAACGGTCATTAGTATTAAAACAAGAAACGAAGCTAGAGAAGACACTCGAATGGTGTTGGTGTTGCTCATGTTTTTCTCCGTATTTTTGTTTCACCTACACATTCAGGGGGAGACGAATAGGTTTTGTTTTCGCAGATGCAGAAAGTGTTCCAACTTGTAAAAGAGCATTTCTCTTTAGAAATTTGCGAACAAGAACGAATGAGTGCGCGTTACACATCCAACTAACGAGTCCAAAAACTCCAGTTACTTGCAGTTTTTGAACTGCGAAAGTTTGAATGACGTGTTCAGCATTTAGTAAGGTGTGTATTTGTGGGCATAAGCGCGATCGATCTACTGCTCGTTGCAGTCATCATTTTTAGCTTGGTCAACGGCTATCGTCGTGGCTTTGTCCATGGTCT
Source organism: Pyrinomonadaceae bacterium (assembly GCA_036281015.1). Lineage (GTDB taxonomy): Bacteria > Acidobacteriota > Blastocatellia > Pyrinomonadales > Pyrinomonadaceae > PSRF01. The sequence continues at coordinate 4,855 of DASUPR010000225.1, read as the reverse complement.
GCTGGATCTCGCCGGATGGGTGTTGAGTCTGCTTGCGGGATTGCGTTTCTATCATCCCGTCGCGCAATGGCTCGGGCCGCGCATCGATCTGTGGTCGGAAGTTTGGGATCAACCGATCGCGTTCATAGTGATCGGGCTGCTCGTTTCGATCGCCGTCCATCTTGTCGGACACGCGCTGCTCACGCGTCTGCCGCGAGACATTCAAGAGCGTCCGCTCAATCAAACACTCGGTCTGGTTCCCGGATTAATCAACGGATTACTCGTCGCGGCGATTCTGTCGGCGCTACTGTTGGCGTTGCCGCTGAGTGAACGTTTGAGTGAGAGCACGCGCGACAGTGCGATCGCGAATCGGCTCGCTGTTTACGCTGAAGAACTCGAAGGTCAGCTTCGCCCGGTGTTCGGTGAGGCGATTGGCCGCACGCTGAACCTGCTGACGATTCGTCCAGACTCGGACGAACGCGTCACGTTGCCGTTCAAGGTCGCGACAACGCGCCCGCGTCCTGACCTGGAGAAACAGATGCTCGATCTGGTAAACCAGGAACGCGCCGCAAACGGGCTCCGTCCTTTAGCTGCCGATCCGGAGTTGACCGAAGTCGCGCGGCGTCATTCAGCCGACATGTTTGCGCGCGGCTACTTCGCACACGACACACCCGAAGGCCGCTCGCCCTTCGACCGCATGCAAGAGGCAAACGTTCAATTCCTAACCGCCGGCGAAAACCTCGCCCTCGCGCCAACCCTCTCGGTCGCCCACACCGGCCTGATGAACTCTCCGGGCCATCGCGCCAACATCCTCCGTCCGCAATTCGGCCGCCTCGGCATCGGCATCATGGACGGCGGTATGCGTGGCCTGATGGTCAGCCAGGAATTCCGAAACTGAAGCAGCCGAATGTGCTCGAACGAATAAACTTCAGTCCGAAGAAGCTGGAACGATAGCGGTCGCCGGCGTTGAAATTAATTTGGAACCTTTTCCCGTCTAATTGCGTCTAAGTGACTGGAATTCGAATCTGGTCACGAGTCAAACTGTAAAAATGGCCGCAATTGCACCGAAAGAGACTGTCAGGGAGTCGATCCTTGACGCTACTGACCGTCTTCTCGCCAGGTTTGGTTACCGCAAAATGACCGTTGAGGACATTGCCGCCGAGGCCGGGATCGGCAAGGGCACCATCTACCTGCACTTCAGTAGCAAGGAAGAGGTCGTCCTCTCGCACGTCGATCGCATCGTCGATCGTTTGAAACAGCAGCATCTGGCGGTGATCGCGCGCTCAAAACACACCGCTCTCGAGCGCATTCGCCAGATGCTGCTGGCGCGGGTGCTTTTCCGCTTCGACAGCATTCAGCACTACACGCAAAGCCTCAACGATCTGCTCGCCGCGCTGCGTCCGGGCTTGCTAGCGCGGCGGGCTCGGTACTTTGAAGAAGAAGCGCAGATCTTCGCCGAGGTGCTCCGCGAAGGACGCGCGTCTGGTGAGTTCGAATTCGAAAATGATCTGGCTGCGGCGCGGGCGTTGTTGGAAGCCACCAACGGCCTGTTGCCTTACAGCCTGAGCACCAATGAGCTCGGCGAACGTGAAGAAGTCGAACGCCGCACGGCTGCGATCGCCGACTTGTTGCTGCGCGGTTTGCTCAGTCGCAATTAATCCCACTTTCGATTTACTACTGAAGGAGAATTAACCAATGCTCAAATCCGTGTTGACGAGAGTCCTCGTCACCTTTGCCGCTCTCGCTTTAACCGCCACCGCTGCTTTCGCCCAAGGACCCGGGCCGGAGCAACCGGATCTCACTATCGACGCCGCGACACGCACGAAGGTGATCGATGGAATCCTGAAACGGCTCAACGACTCTTACGTTTTTCCCGAAGTCGCGAAGAAGATGGAAACGTCGATTCGCGAACGGGTTACTAATAAGGAGTACGATTCCGTCACGAGCGCGAAGGAATTCGCGATGAAACTGACGAACGATCTGCAAGCCGTCAGTAAGGACAAACACCTGCGCGTGCGTTATTCACACAACGCGATCCCCGAGCGTGGACCACGGCGCGAACCGACCGCGGAAGAACGCGAACAAGAGAAGCGCGAGCTCGCGTGGATGAATCATGGTTTTTCCAAAGTGGAGCGCCTGCCTGGCAACATCGGCTACCTGGAGTTTCTGAACTTCATGGATCCCGAACTCGGCGCGGACACCGTGGCCGCGGCGATGAACTTCATCAACGGCACCGACGCCTTGATCATCGACATGCGCAGAAACGGCGGCGGCAGTCCCGCGATGGTCGCGCTCGTTTGTTCGTACCTGTTTGGACCGGAGCCGGTGCACCTCAACGATCTCTACTGGCGCGAGGGCAACCGCACGGACGAGTTTTGGACCAAGAAGGAAGTGGCAGGGAAGCGCTACCTGAACAAAGACGTTTACGTGTTAACGAGCAAACGCACGTTCTCCGGCGCGGAAGAATTTACTTACAACCTGAAGAACCTCAAGCGCGCGACGATCATCGGTGAAACCACCGGCGGCGGCGCGCATCCGGGTGGTGGTTTCCGTATCACCGAACACTTCGGCATGTTTGTACCGACCGGACGTGCGATCAGTCCGATCACAAAGACGAACTGGGAAGGCACTGGCGTGACGCCGGACGTTGACGTGCCCGCGGATCAGGCGCTCTTGACCGCGCAGTTGATGGCGCTCAAGAAGGCGGTCACGAAGGCCACTGAGCCCGGCAGGAAAACGGGCATGCAGAACCAGATCGACAAACTCGAAAAAGAATTAGCCGCTTTGAAGGCGAAGACGACCGAATAACGTTTACTTCGACTCGTAGACGAGCACTCGCTTATTGCCGCTTCGCCCGATGAAGTAACCGACGAGTGCTCCCACTCCGGCGCCGACGACTGCCAATCCGGCGGTCGCGGCGCTGTCGAGTTTTTCAAACCCGTCGTCATTGTTTGAATCGCCGATTGCTCCGGCTGCCGCTCCGGCGCCTGCTCCCACTCCAGTTCCGATCAGCGTCGCTTTTGTTGCCGATGACTTCTTAACCACTTCGTGAACCGAGCGCACGTCATCGCGTTTGATGTCTACGGACGCGTTCTTCGCGGTCAGCGAGATTGTGCTGTCAGTTACCGAGTTGAGCGTGCCATCGACGGTCTTGCCAGTCTTTAGTTTGACCGAAAGGTTGCTGCCGGATGACAGCGCGGCGGACTTTGGACCAATCGTTTGTCTGCCCTTGAGCCGCAACGCTTACAGCCGAAACCAGCAGTGACGCCACCACGACTACGACTACAAACGGTCGGGAAAAGTTTCGCATGGTAAGTGTCCTTTGAGGTTGAGTTTGGACCCACGGATTAAAAAACTAATCTGCCTAACGCGCCTTCTGCGCCGGCGCCCCAGCCGGTAGCTTTGCGAGGTATGAAACTAAAGGTGTCGAAACCGCGCCCTTCGATCGGTTTCCACGTTTGCCCGTCGTCGAGCGAGTAGTCGCCGCCTGATGGACCAAGCGCGACGAGCGCCGGAGTTTTCATCCCAGGCACGTAAGCCACAACTGAACGAAAACCCGAAAGACCTTTGACGAGTTTCCACGTGACACCGCCGTCGTTTGTGACCGCGAGGTTGTCGACGGCTTCTGATTCTTTGCGGTAGTCGCCGCCGACCACAACGCCATGTTTCTCGTCGCGGAAAGCAATCGAGAAGTTCCCGGCAGACTGTCCGGCCGCGAGCGGAGTGTCGGAAACCTGCCACGAACGGCCGTGATCGGTGGTGCGCAGGACGCGCGCTTTTGCGCCGGCGCCGGTTCCGATCCACGCGTGCGTTTTGCCGAACAGCGCGATGTTGGTGCCACTTGCTGCAAACGCGCCTTCGCCTTGCAGCGCAGGCGGCAGGCGCGCGGTAGACACACGCGACCACGTTTGTCCGCCATTGCTCGTCATCAAAATGTAGAACTGCCCGTCAATCGAGTCGCCCAAAACGATGCCGTTGTTCGCATCCCAGAACGACATCGCGTCGAGAAACGCTTTTTCATCGTCGCTCTTGAATTGCATGGTCCACGTTGTGCCGGCGTCCGTGGTTTTATAAATGCGTGACGCTGGACCGTTGCCGATACTGAGTGCGTAAGCAGTCTTGTCGTCGATCGCGTCGATGTCGCGAAAGTCGAGCGCATCGGTCGTCACGTTCAACTTCTGCCACGTCTTACCGCCGTCAGTCGTCCGCAGCACTGTCGAGCCTGCGCCGCTGGCCCATGCGACACGTTGACTCACCGCACTCACGCCGCGCAAACGCACAGTGACGCCACTCGTCTGCAACGTCCAGCGTGGTGCTGTCAGCGCATACACCACCACTATCATCAGGCTGATCGTATTCATCGTTTAGCTTACCGGTTCTCGTCAACTCTTTCAGAGTTGTAACGCCTGTGTTGAGTTGTCCCAGGGTTGCAACAACCCTGGACTGAAGTTAGCGAACGCCTTCGGCGTTAGTAGTGTCGCGTGGCTTACTGCCGTCTCGCGCGTTTCAAACACGCCAGCAGTTCAGGCGTCTGCGTGAATCCGCATTCTCCGTTTTTCTGCCGCTCGCAGGCCGCTTTCTTGTAGCACTCATACTCCGGCTTGAATTCGCACGTCGTCATCACTTCTTCGTCCGAACAAACCTGGCTCGAGCAACCAGTCTTCATACAGGGTTTCTGCGAGACACCCCCACCGCCCCCAGCTCGCAGATAAAACTGCGCCGCCTTGAGCATCTGCATTCGTCCGGCCGGTCCGGTGACGAGCGAATGATTTCCGCTGACGAGAATCCCGTCAGGCGAAGTCATCGCCTGGGTCGCGTCACTTATCAGGTTCTCAGGCGCACCAGCGCCTGAGATATCCACGCCCGCGATGTTGCG
>DASUPR010000224.1:0-4384 GCA_036281015.1 Pyrinomonadaceae bacterium | reverse complement strand
GTGTGTTCCGCTTGTTCCATTTGAGACCTGCTTGCTTAGTTAGTCTTTGAACCAGTAGGGCGTCTTTTTTGTCCAGGGATTGTTTGGGTACTTGCGATGCAGCACGTCGAATGCTGCCTTGGACCAGCGCGGGCTGTCCTTGTCGGTGCAGCCGTAGCGTGTTGTTCTTACCGCGAGATGGAGCGCTTCCGGCACGCGCGGATCGTTCGGGTGCGTGTTGGCCCATTGAATAACTTGCCGGACGATGTAGTTTGGCGCGGCGCCGAGAGAACGCAGAGCCGCCCACTCTTTTTCGGCCTTCGCGGATTCGGCTGCTGTTAGAAAACGCGGCGGTCCGCCGGTCGTGACAGCCGTGAACTGAATGACTTCACGATTCTCTTCCGGAGTTGGCGGTGCGAAAGAAGAAGTACACCACCAGTTGTCGCGATACGAGTCTTGTTGAGTCACCGGATTCTGCCGGCCGACACCGGCGTCGACGATGGGCTCGAGTCCCGGCGTTTTCAGCCATGCGTAAATCGCCGCAAACTTCTTTTCATCGGGTTGCGCGGTTGATGAATACCCGTTTAGAAGCGGGGCTAACTCAGGAAAGAGATTGTCGAGGATGGGCGTCAACTCGTCTGCGGTTTTGGTGTCGCCGAGTAATGCCGCGCGCAGCCACGCGGCCTGGGCCAGATCGCGGCGTGGTCCAAGCGGCAGCACTTTGCTTCGCGCAGCTTCCTTGAGCACGGACAGCGGTAACCGCTCGTTGATTGCTTTCGCGGCGTCGACGTCGAAAAACGGCTTGCCTAGCTGCGTCTTTGTTTCGTCAGAGACTTCGGCATCTTCAACCGGCAGTTCGCGGCCGTCGTCATTCCAACTGATGGCGGCTGGAACGCGCGCGGCGTCGGCCAGAAATTCGTCGAGAGAGTTGGCGAGCGACATTCTTTGCGCGGAGAGCAGATTCAACGCTGACTCGTCGAAATGCGCGCGGTCGGTTTTTAACGTTTGGTCCAGCAGCGTGCGCGCTTCGGTGTTCTTACCTGTCTCGATGAGCAAACGAATCGCGTGATAGCGTGCGGAAGGGAATGCCGCTGACCGGGTGTTTACTTTCATCGCTTCCGCTAACAGATCATTCGCCTTCGGATGTTTACCGTCAGTGAGAGACAACGCCGCGATCAGCCACGGGTTCGAGCGTGTTGCTTGCCAACGTTCGACCGCATGGTTCTTCGCGACTTCACTCGCATCTTGAAACGTTGCGATCCAATCCGAAAGATCCTCTCCCTTTGGGATCGGGGCCGCGGTCGTCGTGTCCTCTTCATCCCTTTCCAAATAACCGTCCAGCAGCACCGTGTAGTCCCAAAGGTCCTGTTTCAAATTCGGGTTGTTTGGCTTCGTCGTGAGCGTGTGGGCCAACTCGTTTAGACGCTCTTCCGGATGGGCACGCAGGCGAACGAGATTGAGTAAGCGCGTTGAAGCTGCATGCAGCGAACTCAGGTTTTTGTCGGCTAAGATCTTGCGCAGTTGTGCTTCCGCGGCGCTCAGTGATTCCTGCTTTTGTTCGGGCGGACCGATACTCGCTTTGCGCGCCAGTGTGCGAGCGACCAGGTAGGTGGAATTGTTCCGCCAGGGTGAGGCGCTATCATTTGAAATTGACTCGAAACGCTTCTGAGCTTCGTCGAAGTGTTCAGAGTAGAAATTTGCTGCGGCAATCTGATAAGCGCGATCGGCGCGCGTTAAGGCGTAGGAGTTCGCCGGAAGTTCGACCGGAATTGAGCTGCCGCCGCCGCAATTGCTGAAAACCTGATCCTGCGCTTCGAGCCACGTTCGCACTGCGGGATTATCAGCGCCATACTTCGCGATTCGTTCATCGAGAGTTGAAATCGCGGTGTCGAAAGAGTCTTTCTGGCAGTTTAAGTAAGATTCGTACTCGTTTGGCTTCTCGCGGCTGCGATAAACGGAGATGGGGGCCGGGTCCTGTGAGACGACCTTCTTACGCGCGTCGAGCCACGGCTTCAACCAGTCTTCCTCACCGGCCGACCAACCAAACTCGAGCCGATCTTTCCACAATGTGGTCAACGCTTTTTGTTCGTCCTGCGTGAAGCTCGCGCCCGAGAGATAACGATATGCGACGTAAAGATACGAACGTGCGTAAGTCGGCTGCACGACGCCGATGCGGCCGGCAGCAAATCGATCCATCGGATAGCCGGGATGGACCGTGTGCACAAAAATGGCCTCGACCATGAATGGACCACATGCGCTTACCGGCGGCGTGGCCGTGAACAAGAGCACAAACGCGAGCAAACAAGCGACGAGGGGATAAAAACGCGCGCGTCTCATTTTCTGTAAGTCTCCATTGCGGTAGTGAAGGAATTTTTGGACCATGGTTCGGGAGTAAAAATATAAAGACGATCGACTGTGGGTGCGGTGACGGGTTCGTCCGTCGACACGCCGGCGGCGCTTTGGCACCGAGGCGATTCGAAAGGCTGGCCGGTCTCTAGTCTTCGTTGAAATTGACGTTGGTCCACACCGAGGCGGAAGAGCATCGGAACGGCTTCGTCGATCGGAAGATCTTTTAGCCAGTCGTCACCGGCGCACCAGGAAGCGAGCGCGGTGATTGAAAGTGTTGTGGAGGCAGGCAGGTGCTGACGAACCTGCTGAAGCAATTCGCGGTAGAAGTTTCTTTCAGAGACTTTGGCGTCGAAGTCTATTTGGACCACGGATGACACGGATGAATTTAGGATCTCTCGCGCCGTTTGTTGAGCCTGTGCAGAGGAAAGCGAAGGTTTGTCTGTGGGGTCGGTTTCGATCCGTACGACCGAGACGAGTTTGGTGCCGGGCACGAGTTTCAGTGGTTGTAGTCGTGGTTTAATGACGACCTTATCGCCGCGCAAATAAATAGTCTTTGCCAAAAACGCAACGCCCGTTGTTTGCGGATCGATGAAGGTGAGATCCTCGGGCCGCTCCCAGGCCCAAAGGATTACTTTCGGCTGGGTCGGGCCTCGCGAACCGAACAGTGCGAGCAAGATCGGTAACAGAATGACGATAAACGCGAGTCTCATCGGAGTTCGCCAGAGTTTACACCACGGATTATAGAGATCACACGGTTTTCGATATACTGAGCCGCTTATGGAACGCGAGACATTGGACTTCGACGTAGTATTCGTCGGCGCCGGACCGGCGAACCTCAGCGGTGCCTATCACCTTGCCCGTTTGGCCAAACAAAACAATCTCGAAATCGAGATTGCTGTGATCGAAAAAGGCGCGGCCGTCGGCGCGCATATCCTCTCGGGCGCGGTCATGGATCCGCGCGCGCTCAAAGAGTTGATCCCGGATTTTGTCGAACAGGGCGCGCCGCTCGAATCACCTGTTAATGAAGACCACTTTCTGTATCTCACACCCAAACACGCGATCCGTTCGCCGATCACACCGCCTCCGTTGAAGAACCACGGTTACTACATCGTTTCTTTGAACCGCCTGACCGCGTGGCTCGGCGAGAAGTGTGAAGAAGCCGGGGTGAATATCTTTCCGGAGTTTCCCGGCGCTGACCTGCTTTACGACGAAAACGATCGCGTGGTCGGCGTGCGCACGGGCGATAAAGGCATCGATAAGGAAGGGAAGCGGAAAGCGAACTTCGAACCCGGCGTCGATCTGCACGCGAAAGTCACGGTGCTCGGCGAAGGCCCGCGCGGCTCGCTCACCAAACAACTCGTCGAACGTCTCGGGCTCGCTGAAGGACGCGATCCGCAGGTCTACAGCATCGGCGTGAAAGAGTTGTGGGAACTGCCCGACGATCGTTATCCCGCCGGGCGCGTCACGCACACGCTCGGGTTTCCGTCAGACTCGCAGACTTACGGCGGTGGTTGGATCTACGGCATGCAGAATCGCGTGCTGAACATCGGTTACGTTACCGGGCTCGACTACAAAGATCCGCTGATCGATCCGCACGCGGAGTTTCAACTGTTCAAGACGCATCCGTTCATCGCGAAACTGCTCGAAGGCGGGAAGATGGTCCGTTACGGCGCGAAGACGATCGCCGCGGGTGGCTACTTCGCGATGCCGCGCACGTATGCTGACGGCGTGTTGCTCACTGGCGATTGCGCTGGTTTTCTCAACGCGCAACGGTTGAAGGGAATTCACTCGGCGATCAAGAGCGGCATGCTCGCGGCGGAAGTTATCGTCGAAGCGTTAAAAGCGGAAGACTACTCGGCAAAGCAGTTACAACGTTACGAGCAGCTCGTTAACGACAGCTGGATCATTCCTGAGCTGCGCAAGGTGCGAAACTTTCACACCGGTTTTCGCCACGGCCGCTGGCTGGGAATCGCCAACGCGGGATTGCAATTCTTCACCGGGGGACGCGCGTGGGGCATCTTCGATCGCGATCGCGCGCATTCCGGTCACCTGGAGA
>DASUPR010000223.1:0-5864 GCA_036281015.1 Pyrinomonadaceae bacterium | reverse complement strand
ACGCGATCACTTCCAACAATGGCATCACTTTAATCGACTTCGCCGCGTTCAGTCAGGTTTGCCACGCGATCGATCCCATTCGAGGAGCCGTTCCCGCTCGGCGGGGATCTCTGAGAATAGCGAATGGATATGTCCCAGTCCTGCGGTTTCGATCAAGCGCTTCTCATTGCAGACGCTGCGTTCACACACGATCGCGTGGGCCTCTTGCATAACGGCCTCCTCCGACCGCACCGCACGCGACCCGCCCAACACGACGGCAACGGCGCCAGGCATCTCCGCCAGCACATCGACGAGTTCCTCAACCGGTTGCGGGATCGCGTTCATCGACGGCTGCTAGGGTAGTTCAAACACGTCTGCCTTCACAGCTCTATCACTGGTTTTCCGTTCCCTGCCCGGACTGTCGTAAACGATCAGCAAGCGCTTCGGATCGGTAAGTAAAGCCATGCCTTCGGCGTGATCGAAACCTACACCATTGGGGACGATGAACAACAGCTCGAGACCGTCAGAAGGAATTAAATGTTCTTCAGACGATTCGAAGGCGCCTCGCCATCGATATACCGCGACCGGGCCGTCGAGGTCCATGGTTGGACCAGCCAGGATCAACAAATCCTGTCCATCAACACAAAGGTCTCTTACCCCGAGACCGTCGAGGTCCAAAAAGTGTTTCTTGTAGGGCCGACCTTCAGGTCCAATTCCCCGTAGATTCAATCGGGAAGCGGCGGCTTCTTCTACAGAGACTTCCAAGATTCCGGTCCAACCACGTAATACCGGTCCACGGAGTCCGATGAAAATGCGATTGCCGCTGATAGCCAACCCTTCGATGTCGAAGCCGTTATCCTTACCGGGAATAGTGAGAAAGCCGGCGAAGTGAGGATCGCCTCGATCGTTGTTCGCCTGCTTGATAGCGTCGACGAGAGCATTACTTTTCACATCGCCTTCCAACTGACCGGCTCTCAATAAGCGGTCCGGATTGTTTGGGTCGGTAGCGGAGCGCACTAAAGTGCGTACCAGAGGAATGCGTGCGAGTATAAAGCGATTGCCTTCTATCTCGGTCTTTGCCAGTCTCTTGATCTTCTTCTCGGTGGTAGCGGCCTTCTCCACCTTTTTACGTTTGATGCTGTGCGAACCTACCAACCACAAGTACGAGTCGTGATGGTCCAACCCCTCGATATCGATCTCCTGGTCGAAGTCCGTATCCTGCGCCGGAAGATCGATATAGTCCTTTAGTTGAAAGGACTCGTGGGAGTCGAAGGTAACGCCGTCGCTGGATGAGAGACGCTCAACGCTGGTCGTTTCATCAGAGGCCAGCCATAAGTCATCTCCGACAACAACAACCCCAGACAGTGAATCCGGTATCTGCTGATGACGTTCATCAAATTCGAGGATCGGGTTTTTAGTGTTAAGCCGCATTTCCCCCACTGTTTACTGCGGACCGAAACGAACTGTGAGTGTACCTCCAAAGCTGTGAATCGGTTTGAACTTCGGCGCACTCTCGCCGTGCTTGTACGTCAATCCGAAGCCGAAGTTTTTGATTACAAAAACCTCGAAGCCGGAAGTGAAGAAGTTGTGCCGTTTCTTAAACTGATCTTTTGGCAAATAGTAAAACGTGTTCTCGAAGAAGAAATCCGAGTTGGCGATTTTCAGCGCGCGGCTCAAGGTCCTCCAAGATATGTAGTCGGGATGTGCCTCGGGTGGACCGCACGTACCCATTAGCACACTCTTGGTCTTAATGGTGAGAACGTCAGGAAACGTTTCTGGCTTTGTATGGTCTCAGTAGTTTGTAAACAACAAGCGGTTCGGAGACGACTCGCCGGCGTTGATGACTACACCGGACGTTGAAGTTCCCACAAGCGCTGAACGGACCATCGCGGGCGACGCAGTCCGGCGTGTCTCCAGGTCGAGCGCTACTACGCCGGCCACGTGCGGCGAGGCCATCGAGGTGCCTGACGCGGTCGCGACCATCAGGTTGTCGCCGATCCATGCGGAGGTAATGCTGACCCCGGGTGCAAAAAGATCCAGCGCGGGTCCGTAGTTAGAAAAATCTGCTCGAGCATCGGACCTGTTCGTGGCGCCCACTGTAATCGCCTCGGGCAGTCCTGCGGGAGAGTAAGTCGAAGCGTCACTGCGCTCGTTCCCAGCCGCGACTACATAGGTCACTCCCGCTCTGATCGAATTTCTGACTGCGGCGTCGGCCGCTCTGTTGCTTGCGCCACCGAGACTCATGTTCGCCACCGCCGGAATGCCGTGTTGCGCCGGCTGCTGCCGATGCCACGTTACGAAGTTGACTCCGTCGATCACGTCGGACCACGCGCCGATGCCCTGACAGTTGAGCACGCGCACGCCGAACAGCCGCACCTTCTTCGCGACGCCGTAGGTTTGACCGCCGATCGTGCCGGCGACGTGCGAACCATGCCCGTTGCAGTCGATGCCATTACCCTCGGGGTCAACCGCGTCGTAGATCGCGAAGGCGCGAGCATAGAATTCATAGTGGGTCGGGAGAATACCGGTATCGATGACGTAGGCGTTCACGCCTTCACCATCGTTTTGATAAGCGTAAGATTTATCAAGCGGCAGATAGCGTTGATTGATACGGTCAAGTCCCCATGAAGCGTTGGGCTGCGGGTTCAGGAAGCCGCCCGGATCGGGAGCCATGACAATCGGATCTCCGTCGGGAGTTCCCACCGCGATCGCGCCATCCTGCACGATGAATGCGACACGCGAGTCTCCGCTCATCGCTATCGCCTGCGACTCGCTAGCGTGTAATCGGAATCCCTTGAGCGCGTTGCTCCAGGTGGAGGAGAAAGTGCCACCGTAGTCAGACGTCAGCGCAGTGGCTGTCGCAACCACCACCGGATCAGGCATCGGTGCGGCAGAAAATGACGTCGAGGTCGAATCGGGCGTCATCACCGCTGCTGCAAAAGCCTGATCGGCCAGAGTCTGGCCGGCGGGAGTTGCTGTTTTTGTTGTCGGCGCCGGATCGGCGATCGGACTAAGATCGGTGGTCGCCAGCACGACGACATAGCGGTTAGGAATAGGACTGGCGACCGTATAGAACTTGGTGGTTGCTGCCAAAGTCGGGCTTTTGGTTGACAGAGGAGCTGTGGTGAAAAAGTATAAAAAAGCGGCAGCGAGCAACAGGGCGAGCGTCTTCCTCATGCGAATTTCTCCTAGTTCAGGATTGAAACCGTGAGGCTGGGCTTTAGGTAGCGGCGCATCTTACCACAGAATCCCAAGTCTAAACGGACTTCTGATAATTCCGAAAATGCCACGGTGCGCGGGCACGAGGTGCGTTGAAATGGGCGCCCGGCGTGCGGACGGAACTCAGCAGTGAACAGAGTATCTACAGAAGAAGTACTGAACAAGGCATACCACCTTGCCTACTTTCTCCATCAGGATAAAGGTGTGGCGATCCGGATCGTCGCCGCTGCCACGCTCAAGTTGAACGTTGCGATGGCAGTTCAGAGTAAGCGGCTGTACTACGTTCCCGTGGGTAGGTTTTCGCGCGGAGAGTCGCGTCGAACGGACGGCATTCGCAGCAAAACTTTGTTCAGCGATCTTCACTTGCTTCAACGCCTGGTCTATGTCGAATCCGAACCTTATGAGCGCCAGAAGGAGCATGCCGCCCAGGCCATGCCACCCGGCGTTCCCGCTGTCGGCGACCCAGCAACCGAGGAAGACCTTCTCGTTTATTTCATCAAACATCTCGTGAGAATTACGACGAAGAGAAACGCCTTCTACGTTACGCTCGGTGTCAGCCGCCTCCTACACAGCTACAGCACGCTTGAAACCATGGAAATTTATAACGCCGTAATCGGTGAGCCTGAGCGAGTGAAGGACGACTACTACTACCGCTCGCGCAAGGCCGTCTTAATGCAGGAGCTGACTCAGCGATTTGGTCAGCTCATCCGCGCGTGTCGCAGGCAACGAGGCGAAGAGCGGTTCGAAACCCAGCCCGGCACAAGCGAACATCGATCGCTCGTAAGAGAGTGTCTTCGCTTGTTTACTCCGTGGGACACGCTATGTCCCGTGCCGTCTGACTTCGATCCGTTCAAGTCGGTCATTGCGTCGCTGACGTCAAAGAGCAGCGCCGACGAAAACAGGATCGAGATCAGCCGCATCCACGCCGTCTTGCACCCGGATTGTTTTGGGAGGCTGATCGCGGGTTTCGGGTACAACGCGCCGGAAAAGCGCATGGAGTTGCCGCGTTTCTTCTTGCAACACGAGGATGATCAATCGCCGCCGCGGCAGCGTTCCGCGCCTGCGGACATGAGCGCTGAAGAGCTTGCCGAGATCAACGACATGCTTGCCGAGCAGGCGAGGCGCCGGCGCCGTTCGTCTTCGACCGGCGTCATACGCATCATGGTCGATGGGATCGAACGCGCCAGGTTGAATCCGGCTGAAGAGACGAGCATTACGTTTAGCGCGCAAGAGGACGCCGAACTTATCGAAGTGATGACGACGGACTCGAGCGGCGATCTCCTGCTCGCAACGCACCTGCTCACTTCGTTTGTCACGGACGCACACGACGGGACGATCGTCTACTCAACCCGGTTGGAAGGCGGGCAGGAGCTGTCACTCAGCATCACGAGGAGATCGATCGAACCGAGTGGACCGGCCGATCTCATGGTCCAGTTCGGATATCAGGAAACAGATCCGCGCCGGACAGCGCGTTTGTGGTGGCAACGATTCAAGCGTCGTTTCAGTCCGGAACAATCGCAGAGTTCGTGGGGCGGCGCGAGAATACCAGCGCGGCTGATCCTTGCGGCGAGCGTAATCGTTATCTGCCTGGCGGGCTATCTCGGTTATGTGACGTTAACGACGCGTGAAGCGAGAGGACCAGTGCAGACCAGCAGTGTTCAGACTGCGCCGCCGAGTGCGGAAGTGCCGGTGGTAAAAGCGCCGGAACCGGATCGGAGCGCGTCTCCACCGCGAGAAGTCAGGAGTGACAGATCAACCACGCCCAAAGCGCCCGCTGCTGAATCCGCTTCACCCGCTACAGACCTCGTGGCACAAGCGCGTGAGAAAGACGTTGCGGAGGATGATGTTACGCGCAGCGGCGCTGTGGTTCCGAATCTGTCGCTCAAGGACGTTAAGCAGGTCTACATCGACGTGCGCGGCGGCACGGCATTCAGCGAGTTGCGCAGCGACCTGTTTGAGGGCTTGAGTTCGAGCGGCGTGGTTGCTGCGACGATGAATGCGGACGAAGCGGATGCGTCTCTGAAAATCACGGTTTCGCAATCCAACGCCGGCTCGTCGCAGATCGAAGCGTCCGCGCGACTGGTCAACGCGCGCGGAACAGTGCTGTGGCCCAAGGGGAGCGCGCGCCGTTATTCCGGTGAGATCTCCAAAGTCGTGGCCGAGATAGTTAACGATTTGTCGTCCGAAATCAGACTCGCGCGGTAAGACAATCCACAGGTTTACTTCGGTTCGCCCTGAAGCACGAAACCGGCCCAGTAGTAGGGCGCCTGCCAGCGGCCTTCACGCCAGACTGCGATCTGCGCCGCTCTCAGCGCTGCCGAAGCAGTTGGCCGTTTTGGGCCGAGCAGGCCTCGGTAAAAATCCGACATCAACCGCGCGGTGGCCTGGTCCTGAACGTCCCATAAACTCACCACCACCCGCTTCGATCCGGCGTACATGAAACCGCGCGTCATTCCGTAGAGACCTTCACCCTTCACTTCTTTACCGAGGCCGGTGCGACAACCGCTCAACACCACCAACTCGGCGTCCAGCTTCAGGTTGAAGATCTCGTGCGCGCGCAGGTAGCCATTCTGCGGTTTACCCTGACGGTCGAACATCGAAAGCGCGATGCTCGAAAGTTGCGGGTGCGCACTGTGAAGAAAGCTATGCGTAGCGAAATGGATGAT
>DASUPR010000222.1:0-19295 GCA_036281015.1 Pyrinomonadaceae bacterium | reverse complement strand
AACGTTTGCAGCAAGTAAAGATCTGTATGCATCGGTGAGGTCTGACTGCTCGCCCTTGGTATCAACACCATCGGAGATCAGGACCAGGTGACTGTTACCGTATTCAATCTGACGAAACTGCTCGATCGCAGCTAACAGTCCTGCTTCCAAAGCACTGCGTTTGCCCGGCAGCAGTTGATTCAACGACTTGATCGCGTCTGCCTGGGTGGTGGTCCACGTCTGCAACAACTCCACGCGGTTATTCACCTGCATGACCGCAATTCGATCGTCCGGCTTTAAATCCGCAATCAGCGCGGCCGCTGCTTCACGCGTGAGCCGCACGTTCTTCGCGCGATTCAACTCTTCACCCGTATCGAGCAACAACAGCACACTCGCGGGCATGCGATACACGCTCTTCAGCGGTTGCGCAATCCCATTGTCCCGAACCAGCAGATCGTTCAACTCGACGGTCGGATCAAAACGGCCGCCCGAGTCTTTCGCGATTATCGGAATGCGAACTTCTTCAATCGTGACCTTAATCGTATCCTGCGCCAAGCCCGTCGTTGAGATTACGAGCAAAACGATCACAACAAGTGCGAGCCGCATGAGGAACACCTCCAAAAACTCACAGGGTTTCCACGATGAAATCCGTCATCATCTGCCGCATGTGCTTCAACAACAATGGATCCGTCACGCCATGACGCGACTTCGGATACAGCATCAACTCAAACTGCTTCCCTGCCTTCTGCAATTCGTAAACAAACTGAATCGTGTTCTGCATGTGAACGTTGTCGTCGATCGCGCCGTGAATCAACAACAACTTCCCGTGCAGGTCCTTCGCCGCGTGCAACGGCGAGCTCTTCTTGTAACCTTCGGGATTGTTCTGCGGCGTCCCCATGTAGCGCTCGGTGTAAATGCTGTCGTAGTCGCGCCAGTCAGTCACACTCCCGCCCGCGATACCCATCTTGAACGACTTGCTGTGCGTCAGCGCGTAGCTCGTCATGAAGCCGCCGTAACTCCACCCCCAAATGCCGATGCGCGTTCCGTCAATGTAAGGCTGACTCTTCAACCACGTCAGACCATCTTCGATATCGCGCAACTCGAGCTCGCCGAAGTTCTTGTAAACGGGCCACGTTGATTCGAGACCCTTGCCGCTCGCGGTGCGATTATCGCAAACCCAGATAACGTACCCCTTCTGCGCGAGCAACTGGTGCCACATGTACGTGGCCGCGCCCCACGCATTTCGCACCTGCGGCGCGTGTGGTCCACCATAAGTAAAACTCATCACCGGATACTTCTTGCGTGGATCGAAATCCGGCGGCTTGATCATCATCGCTTCCATCACGAAGCCGTCGCGCGTTTTGACTTGCAACAGTTCCGCAGCGCCGAGTTTGTACTGCTTGAGCGCGTCGACTTTGTTATCCGCAATCACGCGAACGAGCTTGCCGCTCGAATCGAAGAGCCGTGTTTGCGACGGCGTGTTGAGATCGCTCCAGACGTCGATGAAGTAGTTGCTCGCCGGACTGAGATCGACGCGATGCGAGCCTTCGCTCATCGTGAGACGCTGCAAGCCGGTGCCGTCGAGTTTGACGCGATAACCATGCACGGCGATGTGGCTGTGCTCGGTGCCGGTGAAGTAGATGAACCCGTTCTCTTCATCCACGCCTTCAATCGAACGCACTTCCCACTTGCCATCCGTGATCTGCCGCAACATCTTTCCGTCCGCGGAGTAGTGGTACAGATGTTCCCAGCCACTGCGCTCGCTGGCCCAGATGAACGACCCGTCTTTCAACCAGATTGGATTTTCGTTTATTCCAACCCAGGCCTTTGAAGACTCGTGAATAATGTTCGTTGACTTGCCGTCACGCGCGTCAGCGAAATTCACGTCGAGAAACGTTTGTTCACGGTTCTGCGCCTGGAAAACGACTTTCCTGCTGTCGGGCGTCCACGCCACACGCGAGATCAAAAAGTTCTCGGGTTGATACTTGAACGTGTCGACCCAACGAATGTCGCCACCGGCGGCGTTTACGATGCCCAGTTTCACAATCGGATTCGGCGCTCCGGCCTTCGGATACGGAGTGACTTCGACGTTCTGATACAACGGAATGTGATCGACAACGGTGAACTCCGGCACCGGCGTTTCGTCAAAACGCAAAAACGCGATCGTGGTCGAATCCGGACTCCACCAGTACGCGCCGAAGTTTCCACGCCCGTACAACTCTTCCTGGTAGACCCAATCCAAACGCCCGTTCAAGATCTTGGCACTACCATCGCTCGTCAACGCGCGTTCGCGCCGTTGCATCGCGACGTCTTCGACGTACAGATTGTTTCCGCGCACGAAGGTAACCATGCGACCGTCAGGACTGAAACCCTCGCCGACTTCTTCTTCCGGACCGTTCGTGAGTCTAATAGCGCGATCGGTGCCGAATTCGTAATAGAACAGGTCGTTGGACCAGTTGATCAGCACCGCAGTCTCGGCGGGATTCATGTTGTAGTTCCCGCGATTCGCGAGCTGCCGTGCATTGTCGGCGCTGATCCCCGGCAGAGCAGCAAACGCGGCTTGCATCTTCGCGGCGTCGAAAAACGCCACCGCCTCGCCGGTCGCGGCATTCACCTTCTGCAAACGCGGCACGTCACGCCGGCTCGCATCGTTGGTCAAGAGATAGTGCTGACCATCTTTGAGCCAGCGGATTTGCGGCGTGCTGCCGTTGAAATTGACGCGCTTAACCGGATCGAAAATGTCGTCAATCGTTAATAGTTTGGTTTGCGCCTTTAACGACGGGGAGACGAGCGCCAGGAAGAGACTTACAAGCAATAATGCTTTCGGTCGATTCATATTTGTCATTGTGCTCTTGGAGTCATTCGCTTAATCAAAGGTGTTAATACGGCAAGGATAATTGCTGCCAAAAGAGTTATGCCGGCAAAGATTCCAAAGCCTCGCGTCAGAACGGAGGTATCGTTTCCCTCGAACAATCGCGTCGTTAGACCAGCGATATAGCTGCCAATGGAGATCGAGAGGAACCAAACGCCAAGCATTAATCCGACCATCCGCGCCGGTGAGAGTTTGGTAACGGTACTGAGGCCGACTGGACTCAAACAAAGCTCGCCAATCGTTTGCAGAAAATAGACGAGCACCAGCCACATCGGACTAACACGTCCGGTGGCGGTCAACGTGGACGCAAACGCGATGACGACAAAAGCTATGCCTGCAAAGAACAGTCCGATGGTGAACTTGCCCGGGCTCGACGGCTGCCGGCTGGCGAGTTTCTGCCATACCGCACCGATAATCGGGGCAAAGATAATCACGAAGATTGCCGGTACTGACTGGAACCAGCTCGAGGGATAGGCCCAGCCGAGTATCGTCGTGCTAGTTAGTCGATCGGCAAAAAGCGTCAGGCTTGAACCTGCTTGTTCATAAGTCATCCAGAACAGAATGGAGAAAAGAAAGAGGATGAAGATTACCAGCACCCGTTTGAGCTCTTCCCCCGTAAGCCAACGCAGGATACCGCCCAGGTAACCAGCGAAAAATCCAACGACGCCGGGGAACAGAGCCGAGATCCAACCTGCCTCGCCGAAACCTAGCCCCAACGCCACCCCAGCGACACCTCCAACCACGGCGAGAATCAACGTTAAGTAATCGGTAGGAACGGATTCCTCTGTTCGTGTAAATATTGGTTTATCGCCAACTCCAGACAGCTTTTTTTGCCCGACGAGATACTGGACGATGCCCAGCGTCATGCCCACACCGGCAGCACCAAAACCCCAGTGCCACGCCGAATTCGGATCCAGGCCCATTGAAGAGATAACACCGCGAAACCAGGCTGATTGCGCGAGGAAGCCCACCACTATCGGCGCCAAAAAAGCGCCGAGATTGATACCCATGTAGAAGATCGAAAACCCTGCATCGCGCCGCTTATCTTCGTCCGAATAGAGTTGGCCCACCATGGCGCTGATGTTTGGCTTCAACAAACCGGTGCCACACGCGATCAGAACCAGGCCCGCAAAAAAAGTGTATTGTGAATTGATCGCCATTGCGTAGTGGCCGCAGGCGATGATGATCGCGCCGATCAGCACTGCGCGCCGTGCACCAAAGATCCGGTCAGCGAGCCAGCCGCCGGGCAGCGGCAGATACCAGACAGACGAGACGTATGTAGCGTAAATGATACCAGCGTATTTTTCGTCAAAACCCAAGCCGCCTTCCGCAAACGACTTGGTCATGTAGAGAGTCAGGATGGCCCGCATGCCGTAGTAGGAAAAACGCTCCCACATCTCTGTGAAGAAGAGAGTTGAGAGGCCTCCTGGATGTCCAAAGAAACTACGGCTCGCGGCGGATGTAACGCCGGCAGCCGCGTCTTGCGCTGTGCTCATACGAATTCCTCTGTTCAGGAGAGTAAAAGGCTAGCTTTTCTTAGCATCTGTGTTATCCGTGGTCAAGGGCCACGGATAACACGGATTGGAAGGACAGGAAGGATCGTAGGGGATCTTAGTCAGTTTCGGAGGGCTCGGCGACCGGGTGGAAGGTCTTACCGTAGCGTTGAGAGATGATCTTTACGTAGTTGCGCGTTTCGTTGTATGGCGGAATGCCATCGTATTTATCGACCGCGCCTTCACCGGCGTTGTAACCCGCGAGCGCGAGCTCGACGCTGCCGTCGAAGCGTTTCAATAACCAGCGCAGGTACTTGGTTCCAGCTTCAATGTTGTCTTTTGGATCGTGTACGTCCTCACAACCGAATCGTTCGGCCGTGGCGGGCATCAGTTGCATTAGTCCCTGTGCACCTGCGTGTGAACGCGCCTCAATTTTGTACTTCGATTCCTGCCAGATGACGGCGTGAACGAACTTCGGATCGAGGCCTTCGCGTTGCGAAGCGTCGAAGATGATCTGGTCCAACTCTGAATCGCCGGACGTTGGGATGTCAGCTGGTATCGGAGGAGGCAGCGCAGTCGGACTCGCAACTGCGACTGGGGCCATCACGCGGCTAAACAAAAGGCCGGTGACGTTAGTAAAAAGAAAGAACGAAAGAATGGCTAAGGGCGCAAATTTCAGCGAACGCGAACGGGGCAACTTCAGGGGCAACTTCATTCCAAACAATCTCCAGGGTTAATCTGAACATAAGGGCACACTCGAGCCGTCAGTTCATGCAGACTCTATTGGGGGCTGCACAATTTTTATTGCTGATTGGTCTTTCCTACAGCTTGCTTCTGGACTTGCCTAACGCAGAAGCCGTAACGAAGGACACGACTCTGATGTCGATGCGTGCAGAAACAGTTGCCCTTTTATTACGCATTTCCTGCCTGTAAGTTCTTGAAAATGTTGTACTTAAATGGTCCGCCCTGATCGGTCTATCTGAAGGATGGCGTCAGCGTGACAGAAAAAACCGGACACATTGGGTGTTCGTTGCTGGGTAGGCTCTGCGAAAGTTTGTTGGCTTGCTTACAGACGTGAGAGTGAACGATTGATGTTCTCGCGAGCCCTGGTTTCGTACTCCGTTTGAAAGTACTCAGTGGAATAGATCCGCTCGCGATCGAGGAAATGTTGCAGTATTTGCCGGCGCGCCTTCCGATACAACGATTCGGGTACCCACGCATACTCCTCGCGAACCTGGACCCTCGTATTCTTGAAAGCGAGCGGTGTCAGCTCCGAGAATGCCGAGATCAATATCGACTAACACCGCCGCATCTCTTCCAACCGCAACCGCATCGTGCTTTGTGGCAATAACTAATCCGGCGATTCGTTCGGCCTTCTCCGGCGACAGACCAGCTAAAAGGGCGCTGTCACGCGCCCACGCAGCGCTTCGTTCCTCATTGTCTTTTCTACTCGTATCGTAAATCGCGTCGTGGAACCAAAGTGCTACTTCAACCTCACCGGCCTGCTCCGCAGAGGATCGCACTTCATCCAGATGTGCAAAGCACTCATGTAAATGCTGAACTGTGTGATACCTGCGGTGCGGCTCTGAATAACACTCGACGAGCCTGGCAAACAGCTCGTCGTCTGAATGCGACGCGCCGAGTTGGGGCCACACAGATTGCCAACGTGTCAATAACGTCATGGTCCCGGATATTATCATTGGCCCTGATCATTGGCGCCGACATAGCCCCGCTTGACAGGCAGCGCACGGCGGGCGTATAAGCAGCGATGACAAACGTGGTGAGTTAAGGCGACTTGCGGCCACGCAAAATAACCAGCTAAACAGCTCGGGTTGGACCGAATAATTGGCAGGCCCGAAGAAAACTTCAAACAGATTTTGAAGTCTCGGTTGTTTAGCACCGGGGCTTTTTTCATTGCCCAGGCTTTTGCCGGATCTTATTAGACATGCAGCCATTCCGCGAACTTCTCGAGACCGATCGTATTCACGTCGTAGACGGTGCGATGGGCACGATGCTCTATGCCAAGGGCGTCTATATCAATCGTTGCTACGACGAGCTGAATCTCAGTAATCCCGACCTGGTCCGCGAGATCCATACCGAATACATCCGCGCCGGCGCCGATATCATCGAGACCAACACGTTTGGCGCCACCGCGCACAAACTCCAGCAGTACGGACTCGAAGCCAACATGCACGAGATCAACGCCCTCGCCGCGCGTATCGCGCGCGAAGCGGCCGGCGACCGTGCTTACGTGGCCGGTGCGATTGGACCACTGGGCCTGCGCATCGAGCCGTATGGTCCAACCTCGTTCGAAGAAGCGAAAGAGCTCTTCAAGACCCAGGCTGTGGGATTGCTCGAAGGCGGCGTCGATCTCTTCTGTCTCGAAACTTTCTCGGACGTTTCCGAGATTCGCCAGGCCATTGCCGCGATTCGTGAGCTCTGCGATCTGCCGATCGTCGCGCAGATGACGATCATGACCGACGGCAACACGCTCTTCGGCACCACGCCCGAGCTCTTTACCGAGCGGCTCGATAATTGGGGCGCTGACGTGATCGGTCTCAATTGCGGCGTCGGACCGGCGATCATTCTCAGTGCGCTCGACAAGATGCGCGCAGTTACGAAGAAGAAACTGTCGGCACAGCCAAACGCCGGACTGCCGCGCGATGTGCAGGGACGGCAGTTTTACATGTGCTCGCCGGAGTACATGTCGAAGTTTGCGAAACGGTTTATTCAATCGGGCGCGAAGTTCATTGGTGGTTGCTGTGGCACGACGCCGGCGCATATCAAATTGATCAGCGATTCAGTTCGTGCGGCGTCTCCGCGCGCACAGCGTACGACGTTTGCCGGCGCGACGACGCAAGTCGTGGAGATCACGCCGCCGGATATCAAGGTCGTGCCGCCGGACGAGCGATCTGAGTGGGGCCGAAAGATTGCGCACGGCGAGTTTGTGACTTCGGTCGAAGTGCTGCCGCCGAAAGGCGTCGACGCAAAGAAGACGCTCGACTCGATTCGTCTTTTGAAAGACGCGGGCGTCGACGGTGTGAACATTCCCGACGGCGCGCGGGCGCAGTCGCGTATGAGCGCGCTGGCGACCGCTGTGCTGGTCGAACAACAAATCGGCATCGAAACGGTGCTGCACTACTGCTGCCGCGATCGAAACCTGTTGGGCATGATGTCGGATCTGCTCGGCGCGGCTGCGCTCGGGCTGCGAAACATCCTCGTGATCACGGGCGATCCCCCAAAGATGGGACCATATCCCGATGCAACGGCCGTTTTCGATATTGATTCGATCGGCTTGACCAACATGGTGAACAAGCTGAATCACGGTCTCGATCTCGGGAACAATCCGATCGGCGAGCCCACGTCGTTCTGTATCGGCGTCGGTGTGAATCCGGGCGCGATCAATTTGGACGAAGAGATCAAACGGTTCGAGTGGAAAGTTGAGGCAGGAGCACAATACGCGATCACGCAACCCGTATTTGACACGGAACAGTTGCGCGACTTCCTGAAGCGCATTCAACACGTGCGCATTCCCATCATCGCGGGCATCTGGCCGCTCGTCTCCTATCGCAACGCCGAGTTTCTACACAACGAAGTTCCCGGCGTGCGTGTGACGCCGTCGATCATGGAGCGCATGCGTGACGCGTCAGCAATCAGTAAAGAAGCCGGACGTGATGAAGGCTTGAAGATCGCACGCGAGTCGCTGATGGAAGTGCGCGACGAGATTCAGGGTGTGCAGGTTTCAGCGCCGTTCGGAAACGTGAAGTATGCGTTAGAGGTGTTCGACGTCCTTCGTTAAGCCGATCTTGTAGTGAGGACGCGCCTGATCACTCTCATCGACATGTAGAACGGGACATGCCAGAGGTGGTCGATCCCCCACTTCGCTTGCATGTGCTTCGCAAAAACCAGTGTCTTGAAACGTGAGTTCGTACTGCTCGATAACCACCGGTAGTCGTAATAAAGCATCCGCAGAATTTTTAAGGTAGTAGGCGGAGTCATCGGGTTCAAGTTCAGCTCATAGTTCTCGCGCTCGATTTTCGAAATGCGAACAGCCGACAGTGATTTGAGCACTGTGTCAGGCACCGGCGCATCAAACTTCTTCTTCAGATACTCGAGCGAATCCTTAACCGGCAACACGATGCGATGCCGCTTTGCCTTCTTCGCTAAGCTTTGCCACTCAATCTCCGCGGCCGACGCACCCAAGATAGCCATCGCATCTGCCACCCAGCGAATCGGCGGCACTTCATTCCACCGCGCGCCGTGCCAGCAAGTGTGCAGCAGTTGATCCGTAGGACTCAACGCCAGTGTCTTCGTTCCACCGACTTGAATCGGGATTGCCTTTTCCCAATAGTCCTCATCATCGCTTGCATTGAAACACTCCCAGAACAGGTGCCAATGCAGATCCAGCTGCCGTCCACCGCCGTCCTCGAAAGGCGTTGAGTGGACAATGGGAATACGAATTTGTGGTTGCCCAGAGCGAAACGACTTCCACTGCAATTTGGCGAGGACTTCCATTGCGTGCTCGGCCTGGTGCGCATGGACCAGCACATCGGCGTCGAGCATTGGTCTAAGACCGCTTTCCTTGTAGAAGAGTGGGATCAGTGCCGCGCCCTTGAGCACCATTGTCTGGATGCCTGCGTCTTCGAACGCCGCGAGGAGGCTTCCGATCCGGTGCATCAGGATTTCATTTTTGTAGAGATAGTAGCGATAGACGCCCTTCATCCGGTCCATCAGCGGGTCTTTGATTCCGTGCCGCTGCATGTTTCGGTATAGCTGAGGAACCATGCGGTGAGAACCGTAGTCGATGACGTCGATGTTTACTGTGCGCCGCCATTCGTTCCATGCGTCCAACGCAGGCTCGCCCTGCAACAGCGCAGCGCGCAGCAATAATTCCTGATTTGGAGTGGGCCAGCAGCCGGCCTCGTTATTAACAGCGAGCATATTGAGACTTTGGAGCAAACGTCTGAACGAATTTCGTTATCGCGCGCACTTCGTGATAAGCCGCTTTCCATTCACCGGCTTTCTTGACGTTCAGCGGTCGCGCGGCGGCGTCTGTGCTTACGAACCAAACGCCATCTTCTGAACGAATCTGGTGGTTGAGTATCCAATCCACTAACTTAGCGAGCGGTTCTTTGTACTCGCCGGAACGCGCGGCTGCATCGGTCAGCGCCGACAATCCTTCCGCCTGGACCCACCAGAACTTTGTTGTGTCGCAAGCAGGCTCATGTGGCTTGCCGCGAAAGTAGAACCCGCCGCGCTCATGATCGAAACCATAACTTACCGAATGCCGCACGAGAGTTTCGAAGTGATCCCAATCGCGCGGCGTTCCGAGTGCTTGTTGAGCGTGAAGCAGTAACCACGCAAATTCGACCATGTGACCGTGCGAGAGATTTGATAACTCATCGTTCGCTACCGGCTTCCAATCCGTGAGACGGTACTCGCAAGTCTCGCTCACGTTTGGCGGATAGAATTTCGTGCAAAGCAGTTCGATCGCTTCCGTCAGTGAATCCCGCACGGAAGCATCTTTCACTTCGGAATAAAGCTGTGTCAGGGCTTCCATCAAATGCAAGTGGGCGTCACCGCTTTTGAATCCGACGATATCAGGCACATTCGGCAAGCGTTCGCCCGTGCAAGTCAACGGCGTGAAGTCTCGGTCGCAGTGTTCGATCCATCCGCCGTGGACGTCGTCGTGAAACCTCTGCTCGACAGTCTCATAGATCGAACAAGCGAAATCGAGTGGTTCCGACAGACCGCTGGCCCGGTGATACTCGACGAGTGCGTAGATGGCCATCGACTGGCCGTAAAGAATCTTCAGCGGTTCGATCACGCCGCGGTTAACGTCGGCTTTCCAGTAGACGCCGCCGTACTCCCGATCGAACATTGTTTCGATCAAATAGGAGTATCCGTGTGCGGCGCGCTTGAGGTAATCGTGCTGCGGCGTGCTGTAGCCCAGCAGGTGCGCATGAGAAAACACCCAGAGCAATCGCGACTGTGAAATCACACCGCGCATGCTTTCCTTTGGACCACGATCGTTTCGTCCACTAATCATCGATCGAATTTGGGCGCGCCACGATCGTTCGCCCGGGTCGTAAACTTTATAACCTCCGCCAGAGTTCACAGTCGTGTTGTACCAGTAAGGCAGCATCCTTTCTCTGAGCAGTGCATCCCACTCAAGAGCTTTTTGCAACATCACGTCCCTCTGCGCGTTTTCGATCGAGCGACGCCTTCAGCACTCGAGCATAGTCAGTGACCGACTTGCGCTCGCGTACGCCCGTATTCGAATCGTGAATCCTGCGGTAGAGGAACAAATCCGGCATGACAAGCGAGCGGATTTGTAATTGAACCGCACGTGCATACCAGTCGATAAACTCTCCGACTTTCAATCCGCCCGGAAACTCGCCGACGCGTGAAAAAGCGTCACGCTTGATGAGCATCGTTCCGGCCACCATGCCGGGAACCAGGCCAGTCGCGGGCAGTTTGTTTTCGTTTATTGCTGCTTCCCACTCCGGCCCGTTCTGAAGTTGCACCGCCTGACCAAAAACCATCTCGAGCGCCGGATCGTTTTCAAACGCCGCGAGTTGTCGTTCTGTTTTCTCGCCCGGCCAGCGATCGTCCGCATCGAGAAAAGCAAAAAAATCTCCCTGGGCCAACTCCACGCCCTTGTTTCGCGCGGGACCGATTCCGGCCTGAGCCTGATGGCAATAACGTACGCCTCGATCAGCGAAGCTCTTCGCGACATCAGCGCTCTTATCCGTGGACCCGTCATCGACGACGATTACCTCGTGATGTTGGTAAGTTTGATTCAGCACACACTCCACCGCTTCGCCGAGATAACGTTCGTAGTTGTAGACGGGAATGATTACGCTGACGAGCGGACTCTCTTTCATCTTCTCACCTTCTATTCCGTACGAGCGCCGCGCTGGCGGTCCAACGAGACTTTCACCACCTTCAGTAATTCCGACAAAATTTCTTTCGCGCGGCCGGAATCGTTAGCTTCGTGAATCCTCTTGAGCAGCAGCAACTCAGGCACGACAGCCATCGGTATCCCGGCGGCTTTCGCACGGAAGAACCAGTCGCTATCGTTCGCCGCTGTATAGCCCGGCGCGAAGTTACCAATATCCTTGAATGTTGTTCGTCGAACAAGCAGGGTGCCGAGGACCCAGCCAGTGTGAACCGTCGTCAAGAGTTCCTTTCTGAACCACGCAGGTAAGTCCGTGCCGGGTTCGAGAAAGAACTGTTGCTGAGTGAGCGTGTAACCTAAATCCGGATTGTTCAGCAGGTGGTCCACCTGGAGTTTGAGCTTGTCAGGCGTCCACAGATCGTCCTGGTCCAAAAACGCGAAGAATTCTCCGTGCGCGGCGTCGATGCCATTGTTTCTTGCTGTCGCGACGCCTTGATTTATCTGTTGAATGTAGTGCACGTCGGGAAAGCTTTGTGCGATCGCGCCGCTGTCGTCTGTCGAACCATCGTCCACCACGATCACTTCGATCGGGCGATAGGTTTGCGCAAAGACGCTCTCCAACGCGGCGCGGAGAAAACGTGCGCCGTTGTAAACCGGAATGATTACGCTGACCAGCGGATTTTCCCTAGTCATTCGTTCCACTTCGGGCGGGAAACTGCGGCAGTGCCGCGGCAACTCCCGAATGCTCCCTGCGACGATCGAGTGATCTCTTCAGCGCCTTCACGAGGTTGAGCTCGGATATGGTTTTTCCCCGCGTCATGTTCTGTTCGTGCCTGCAATAAAACAGTGTGACCGCATCGATGGTTACCAATTTGGCGCCGGCTTCCCTGGCGCGCATAAACCAGTCGACGTCCTCGCTGTAGCGCATCGTTTCATCAAACAACCCGACGCGTTCGAAAACAGATTTTCTGATGATTGCGCTTCCTAAATTCACCGAAAACAACGGTTCCGCGAACTCCTCCGCTCGCATTCGGCCGCTGTCCGTTTCCGACAATTGCACCAACTGAATTCGTCCCAGCACGATGTCGGTCGTGGGGTCTCGAATCAGATACGGAAGTTGCTGCTCGAGTTTATGCGCCGGCCAAAGATCGTCCGCGTCTGCAAAAGCAATCAGGCTCCCCTGTGCGCGTTCGATACCACGGTTACGCGCGGCCGAGGGCCCCTGATTCGTCTGGTGCAGATAATGAACTGTTTCCGGGAAACTCTTCGCAACGCTTGCGGTGCCATCGGTCGAACCGTCGTCAACGATAATGATCTCGAGGTCTGAACACTTCTGGTCCAACACACTCTGAACCGCTTCGCGCAAGAATCGCTCGCAGTTGTAAGCAGGAATGATTACGCTGATTAGGGGGTTCAATTTATTTCTCCCAACAATTCTTCGATAACCGCCGGAATGGCTGAAAGATTTGTGCCCACTTCAAGACTGAAGCAAGGAAGCCGGCGAATAAATGCAGCGAGGAACTGAAACGCCTCGTGTCCCGCACGTGGCAACTGAAAGATCGTACTCGGCGCCAACGCCGCCAGAGTCGCAGCGACCGAAACTCGTTTCCACGTTGTGTCAGGAAGACCTGTTACTCGAGGCAGTAGTACCGCTCGCACAGGCAGTTGTGCGGCGACTTTCGCGGGGTAGTGTTCGTGCACAAACAGCAACGCTTTTTCATCAGCCAATCGATCCGGGTTGGCCACTTTCGGCAACAAGCTCGGAAAGCGTTGAACGTGGTCGCTGTTCAGTTTTGCGGAGTTATAAAGACTATGGACCACGGGCCCGGACTCCAATCCGAGCAACGTGTAATCATCGCCGATATAGGAGAGGTTGGACTCAAGACAGACCAGCGCGGTCGTCGACTTGCCGCTTCCTCCTTTTCCTCCGATCAAAACTCCGCCATTCGAGTTGCCGACGGCCGCCGCATGGACCAACTGCAACCCTCGGTTCAAAAGCCACCAGTGAAGAATGCTCCTTAACGGCGAGCCGTATTCCCAGTAAGGAAGCTTCGCGTCCGGCGCCCAGAAGACAGCCGTGTTGCGTTCCGTATCCAGGACGCTGACCGCGCCCGATCCATGTTGAAACGCCGTGTAAATCCGTTCCGTGTTGTAACCCTGGATCACGCCGCGCGCGAGAAAGTCCTCTTCTTGCCACGGCCGCGCGATCATGCGTTGGCCCGTCGATTCGGAATCCCACAGACATATCGTCAGATCGGGAGTCGAGTGATCGTCTGTGGCGAGATGTTCGAGCGCCCTGGTCAACGACAGCAAAGCCGGCCCCGCAAAACTCAGCCGAATCCGATAGCCGCCGATAAGGTAACTGCGCTCGACCGTACCCGTTATCTGCTGCGCCGACTTAAAAAGGTCGTAGACAGACTGAAAGTATTCGACCGATTTCGACGCCGGGTCTTCACCTGTGATTTCTGATGGAACCACGTGAGCTGGGGGCATTGGTTGATTGCGGTGAGTTCCTGCCTTGGAGCCCTCACTTTTGAAGGTCGGGAACCGGTTTGGGCCAACCCGTGTCATCCACATCGTGAATCGGATCCAGCAACAAGAGCTCCTGCATGTCCGAATACTTATTGAGCGACGGTGGATTGAACGACGGCTTTTCGTGACCATTGCCGGCAGCCGCTACCTGAGCCAGATCGACAGCGGCGCCGGCTCCGTCCACGGGAACGATAAGGTTCTCCTGCTGCAACTGGGCCAACAACTCGTGCACGCCTCGATCGACGTCCTGGGCGTCGCCCTGGTAGGTCTGGAGGACCACATTCTGAACCTCGGCCGCCGACGCGCCCTTGTCGAGGAGACTCCAGATAAAAGAGCCGGCCTCCACGAGGCTGTAATAGTTCCCGGTGTCGAGGTTAATGATAACGGCCTCACCATCAATGGTTTCGTGAGTGACCGTGGGGGTATTAACTCTGAATCGCTGATTATTCATGGCTGACAGTCCCTTGAACTTAATACGGATTAAAAGTAGCAATACGGACGCTAATTCAGAAGCCGAACCTCGTAGCTGTTAGAAATTCTACAAGATACGTTCAGGCAGCGGTCAAGAATAGTGAGCGTCATCGCACCGGCGGAGAGTAAACACTGTTGGCCATGCGAGGTTCACCGGGCTCGTAAACGATCCTGCCGTCGACGATCGTATAGAGCACTTGTGTGGTTAGGTATTCCTTTGGTTCGACCTTCAGCAAGTTGTTCGAAAGCACGGTCAGGTCGGCGAGTTTTCCGACCTCGATTGAGCCTTTGAGCTTTTCTTCGAAGTTCGCGTAGGCGGTGCCGTAGGTGTAGGCCTTGATGGCGTCTTCGATCGTGATACGTTCGTTGGGGAACCAACCGGCGGACGGTTGGCCGGTGATGGTTTGGCGCGTGACGGCGGCGTAGAGGCCGAGCATCGGGTTGATCGGATACTCCGACGCTGATGTGCCGGGCCAGTCGGTGCCGAAGCTTAATATTGCGCCGCTTGCTTGTATGCTTTTGAAAGCGTAAGCGCCTTTTGTTCGCTCTGCTCCGATGCGCTCTTCCATCCAGCGCATGTCGTCGCTCAGGTGAAATGGCTGCACTTCCGCAACCACGCCGAGTTGGCCCAACCGTTTGAAATCCTGCGGCGCAAGCACCTGCGCGTGGACCAGGCGAAAGCGCCGGTCGCGTTTGCCGTTCTGCTTGTTGAGCTCGTCGAGATAGTTGAGTAGGACGTTGTTTGCTTCGTCGCCAATCGCGTGCACGGTTAACTGTAGCCCGGCGCGATCGGCGTTCAGCATGTAACCGAGAAACTTGCCTTCAACAAACTCGCCTTTGTCGTTCACCATCAACGGGCGCCAACGCCCGCGATTCTTCGCATCGTGCGAATAGGGCTCGAAGAAGCGCGCGCTGCTCGTGCCCATGATGCCGTCGATGTGGCCCTTGAGCGCGCCAAGACGAATCCACTCGTCTCCGGCACCAACGCGAACTCCTTTGTCCGCCAACTCTTTCCAACGATCGAGACCCGGACGGAAATGGACGCGCACCGTGAGCTCGCCTTTTTGATGTAGCTCGCGATAGATGTCGAGTTGCAGATCGTCAGACATATCGCTGACGTTTGTGACGCCGAACTTGCGAATCTCGAAGAGCGCATTCTTCGTCTGTTGAATGCGGCGCTCGCGCGAGAAGGTGCGCGGAATAAACGGATTGAATAACGGCAACACGCCTTTGCCGCGCATGTGACCGTTCAAGCGTCCCTGACTGTCCTTCAAGAACTCCACGTCGGGCGCCTGCGGGTCAGTCAGTTGATGTTTTGTGATTATCCGGAACGCGGCGTCGTTTGCCGCGAACTGGCTGTCGTCAAACTTCCGAATGAACATCGGATGGTCTTTCGTGAGGTCCTTGATCAGACTCATGTCGGGCGTGAACGGCTCGCGTTTCTGACTTCCCGCACTGCCCGCGGCCCAACTGTCGTACGCGCCCCAATACCCGCCGACGATCCACTCACCCTTCGGCAAGCGCGACACTACGTCTTTCACGCGCGCGACAAATTCCTCCTGCGTCGAGGCGCGCATGATATTGAACTCGAGAAACTGCGCGGCAGACGCAAAGTGAACGTGGTTGTCGTTGAAACCGGGAACGACAAAGCGCCCCTGCAGATCGATCACGCGTGTTTGTGGTCCACGCAGCGCGAGCACGTCTTTGTCAGCGCCGACGGCGACGAACTTTCCGTCTTTCACCGCCACGGCCTGAGCCGTGGGATTCTTTGCGTCGACAGTCCAGATGACGCCGTTGTGAAGAATCAGGTCCGCGCGCGGCGATTGCGGCGCCGCAAGCACCGCCAACACGAGTAGCAAAATCAGTTTGATGTGCATCATCTATGGTCCTGAAGCAGGTGTTGCAACGCGGGCTCGAGCCTGGGCCAGTAAGGCGCGAAGCCCCGATCCTTGAGCACCGCCGGTTCGACTTTCTGGCTCGAAAGCAAAAGCGCATCGGCGAGTTCACCAAAAGCCAGACGCGCGCCGAAGGCAGGCACCGGGAAGAACGTCGGCCGCGAAAGCACGCGCCCGAGTGTCTTTGTAAACTCGGCGTTGGTTACCGGATTGGGAGCGACGATGTTGACTGGTCCATGCACCGCGGAGTCGAGCAGAAGAAACTTGAGCGCGTTGATGACGTCGTCCAAAGCGATCCAGCTCATCCACTGCCGGCCGTCGCCGACACGGCCGCCAATTCCCATGCGAAACGGCGTCAGCATTTTCGCGAGCGCACCGCCGTTGCGATCGAGAATGATCCCGAAACGCGCGAGGATTGTTCTGATTCCCTTTTCCGCCGCGGGCCGTGTCGAAGCTTCCCACTCGACGCAAACCGACGCGAGAAAATCCTTTCCCGGGCCACTTTGCTCGGTCAACTCTTCATCGCCGCGATCGCCGTAGTAACCGATCGCGGACGCGGAAATAAAAACAGAGGGCGGCTGTGATAATCGCGCGAGCGTTTCGCTGAGCAGGGTTGTTCCTTTCGTGCGGCTTTCGCGAATCGCGCGTTTCTTTTCGTCGGTCCAACGGCCGCTCGCGATGCTCTCGCCCGCGAGATGAAACACAGCGTCGAAACCTTCGAGACGTTGCGCGTCGATGCTGCCCTGGTTCGGGTGCCACTCTACTTCGAGTTCGCCGAGTGTGTGGCCCTTGCGAACGAGGCGGACGATTTCGTGGCCGTCTTCGACCAGCGAGTTACCGAGCGCTTTACCGACGAGTCCGTGGGAACCGCTGATGAGGATTTTCATGGCCCTAAAATACCACAGTAGACAGTTTTGTTTGCGGCGTGTAGAATCCGCGGCCAAACTTAATAAGGAGCAACCTCACTATGCTTCGACTCAAAGCATGTTTCCTCACTGTCGTATTTCTTTTCGCCACCGTTTTTATTTTTCTGCCCGGTAGGACTAGTTCGCAGACGGGTGTTGTGCGTCTGACGAATACTTCTGAGCAGGCGGTTAGTTTGAATCCGTCGTTGAGTGATGACGGGCGCGTGGTGGTGTTTGAAACGTCGGCGAACCTCTTTGCGGGTGCATCGGTTACCGGCAGCGGTCTTAGCAGTTCTTTTCACAGCGTTCGAGCAGATGTCGGTGGGGCCACACCGGTATTTCGGGACTTTGGCGCAACGCGCGTTGTTTCGGCTGCGTTGTCGAGCGATGGGAGTGTGGTGGCGTTTGCGTCGACCGAGGATCTGGTTGGCGAGAATGCCGATCGCAATTCGGAGATCTTTTTGTGGACGGCTTCTGGTCTGCGACAGCTAACGAACACGCACCCTGGCTCTCCTGAAACCCGCCTTATCGACGGAAATTCTCAGCCTTCGATCACATCTGACGGAAGTTTAGTGGCCTTTACGTCGAGGAAAAATCTCTTCCTTTTTGACGTGGCAACAGCGACTTTCTCGCGACTCACTAACGGTGAAAACCCGAAGCTCAGCAGCTCACACCTCTACTACCAACGAGGCTTTGATCTCGTTTCCTTAGATCTAAAAACGAAGACGAGCCGCGTTATCGCTGCGGACGTTCCGAAACTGTCGATTGCAACCGGCCGTGCTGTTAGCAACGACGGTTCGCGGTTTGTCTACTCCGCCGAAACTGCCGAGAACCAAACGCAGGTTCTTCTGTTCGACGCACGCGACAACACGACGCGTCAGTTAACACAGCTCGGGACGCGATCGGTCGATGTCGCTTTGCAGCCGACAATTAGTGGTGATGGAAAACGTGTCGCGTTTGCGACGCGACGAAGAGTTACGAACGCGAGCGATGGAAGTGTTGAGCTTTATATCTACGACATTCCGAGCGGACAGAGTTTTCAAATAACCAACGCGCCTTCCGGCGCTACCGCCGAGGTCGTGTCGTCACTCAACTTCGACGGCAGCCTCGTCGCGTTCAGCTTTCCGCGACTGCTCTCCGGACCAGCAACTGATAACGATCTCGGCAACAACTCTGAGATCTATCTCGCGTCGGTTGCGCCACGGCCGCAATTTGGTTCGGCGACGATCTTGAACGCTGCCGCGCTTGGGAATGAACCAGCGCAACGGGCGCCTATCGCGCCGGGGAGTATCGCTGTTGTTCGCGGGACCGCGCTCTCGTTTCGAACAGAGACAGGGATTTCCGCGAATCCGCCTTCGGCGCTCGCTGGCACGACCGTGAAAGTGAATGGACAGGCGGCACGGATTTTTTACGCGAGCCCCGAGGAGGTTGTCTTCATCGTTCCTGAGGCTTTGGCTGAAGGACCAGCGGAGGTTCTGGTTACGAACGCAGACGGCTTCTCGTCGAAAGCCGAAGCGGTAATCGTCAGCGGCGCGCCGGGAATTTTCACGGTGAGAGGGGATGGAACCGGCGAAGCGATCGTTCTCGACTCCGATACGCAAACAACTGGACCGTTCGATCCCTCGAACGGAAAGTTACGCTTGTCCGTTTTCGCGACCGGTGTGGAACACGCTCGTAACGTGTCTGCTTCGATCAATGGTCAACCTGTGATGGTTGAAACGAGGGTAGCGAGCGCCTTACCCGGGTTGGATGAGATTCATCTTTTGGCGCCGGCAGAGTTGCGTGGCGCTGGAACGAGCACGCTCGTCGTCACGGCTGACGGTGTGCAGAGCAATCCGGCAACAGTCACGCTCGACGGCAGCGCCCTGCGCGACGTCGTGATCAACGAGATCCTCGCGGACCCGCCAGACGATCTTGCCGGGGATGCGAATCATGATGGCGTGCGCGACACTGCTGACGATGAGTTCATCGAACTGGTCAACTCAACCACACGCGACATCGATCTCAGCGGCTATCAACTCCACTCCCGCGCCCTCACAAGCACCACCGACACCGTACGCCACCGCTTCGCTTCCGGCACACTCCTCCCCGCCGGCGCCGCGATTGTCATCTTCGGCGGCGGCTCCCCCGACATCGCTAATCCGATCTTCGGCGGCTCTCAAATCGTCAAGGCCTCAAGCGGCGGCCTGTCCCTCACAAACTCCGGCGCAGTCATCACACTTCGCAACGCCACCGGCGAAATCATCA
>DASUPR010000221.1:0-2890 GCA_036281015.1 Pyrinomonadaceae bacterium | reverse complement strand
TGAACGCGGCACGACTGCATCCTGAATCATCGAATCGGGCGAGATGCGTCCGATGGCGCCAAACGCACCTTTGCGAGCCGCCCAAAGTTTCTTGCGCTCAGCTTCGTCACGCGCATAGCGACAACTGCGAGCGCCATATTCCATGCAGATGCTCGTGACCTTTTCTGCGTCTTCGTCAAGGCCTGCTTCGATGCCGTCCAACTCGATCAACAAAGCGGCGCCCGCATCGGGTGGCAGTCCGGCAGCGAAGACACTCGCCTCCACTGCACGAATGATCTCGCGATCCATCATTTCGAGGGCCGCGGGCATCACGCCCGCTGCGATGATGGCAGAAACAGCGTGGCTCGCATCGTTTACCTCACTAAACTCCGCGAGCAGAGTGCGCACGGCAGGAGGTACCTGGGCCAATTTCAGTGTGGCTTCGGTTGCGATGCCGAAAGTGCCTTCGGATCCGATGAACGTCCCGAGCAGGTCGTAACCCGGCGTGCCGCCGAGATCGACAATCTCACCACCTGCCAGCACAACGCGACAACCAAGCACGTGGTCCGTCGTGGTTCCATACTTCAAGCAATGAATACCGCCCGCGCTCTCAGCGATGTTGCCTCCGATCGTGCAGCTTGGCTGGCTCGAAGGATCCGGAACGTAATACAAGCCAAACGGTGCAACTGCTCGCGAGACGTGCAGGTTCACCACACCCGGTTGGACTACGGCGACCTGGTTCTCAACGTCGATGCAAAGAATCTGGCGCATGCGCGCCATCTCGATCACGACGCCGGAGTTGAGTGCAAGTGCGCCGCCGGAGAGGCCCGTGCCCGCGCCGCGTGGCGTGAACGGCACCTGCGCGCGCGCGAGCTCACGCATGACGGCGGACGTTTCTTCAGTTGAGGAAGGGAAGACGACTGCACGTGGGCGATGTTTATGTTGCGGCAGACCGTCGCACTCGTAAACCAGCAGCTCATCAGGTTTAGAGAGAACGTTCTCGCGACCTACGATCGCGCTCAAATTGTCGATTAGATTGTCCACGCCGAAATGGCGATAGTTTACTACAGCGACAGGTGAAGTCTCGCGCAAAGCCGCCAACAAAGGCGCAAAAAGAAGTGCTAAAGACTCAAGTTCTTCTTCTTTGCGGCCTTGTTTTGTGGCTTTGCGCCTTTGCGCGAGAAAACAGTAGATTGACGAAATAGATGACGAGTCCCGCTGCGGCGGCGATTGCGGCTGCTTTGGCTTCCTGAAGACTGCTGTTAAGCAATAACCAGACAATCAACAACAATGACAGAACAGCCACGATCGTGCCGCCCGGCAGTCGAAATGCCGGCGCGGGTGCGTCGCGCCTGACGCGAAATACAGGCAGCGCAATGCACGTCGCTCCGTAAGTCACAAGGCGCGCAATCGTGCTGATCGTCAGAGCCGCGAGGAACGAGCTCTTCAGAGTCAAAAAGAGCATGAGTCCCGCGGTGATCAAAATAGATATGTAAGGAGTAAAGAATCTTCTGTGTATGCTGCCGATAAATGAGGGTAATTGTTTTTGCTCGGCCATCGCGAAGGGAAGCCGTGAGCCCGACAACAGAAGAATATTCAAGTTACCTGTTATCGACACCATCGCGCCAGCGGAGATGAGCGCGCCACCGGCCGCTCCCAAAAAGCGCGAGCCTGCATCAGCCAAAGGTTTCTGCGACTGGGCCAGCTCCGGCAGTGTTCCTACACAGACGATTTGGATCAGGATGTAGAGCACGGCGACAACAAGAATCGTAATCAACAACGCCCGCGGCACGTTTCGCTGGGGATCGCGTACTTCGCCGGCCGGAATGGTAGCCATCTCGAATCCCGTAAACGCGTAGACCAGGAGCAAAACTGATTGCGAGAAAGCGCCCGTCGTTGGACTTGGACCAAATTCGTATGCCTGCGGGTTCAGGAAAAACAGGCCGGCGGCAATGAATATTATGATTGGTATCAGTTTGCCGATCGTGAATGCGTTGCTGACAATGGCTGCTTGCCTGATTCCCAACACGTTGATGAGTGCCAGCACGGCAACAACAAGCACGATGACCGAAGCGCGCCAGACAGGATCTGTCGCCGATAGCCAGAAGTAACTGAGGTAACTGATCAGGAGATTACAATTCGCGGCAAACGCCGTGACGCGTGCAAGCCAGATCAGCCAGCCAATCTCAAACGCGACGGCGGGCTGGAATGCCTCGCGTGCGTAGAGGTATGGACCACCCGTATCGTAGAACCGGCTGCCCACCTCGGCGAAGCACAGTATGATCAGCGCC
The DNA here is from genome assembly GCA_036281015.1 of Pyrinomonadaceae bacterium. GTDB lineage: Bacteria > Acidobacteriota > Blastocatellia > Pyrinomonadales > Pyrinomonadaceae > PSRF01. The sequence continues at coordinate 620 of DASUPR010000221.1, read as the reverse complement.
ACAACAAGAGCGCAGACGACGAATGCGATCAGGCTGTAAGTCCCGATTAGGCCATAAACTCTGGAAGGTAAACCAAAAATTCCGGCGCCGATAATGCCGTTGATGGCGATTGCGACCAGGTCCCAGCGGCGTATGCCACGGACCAGATCTGCGTCAGGTTGGTTCTGCACGCGAAGGCTTATAGCACAGGATTAAGAGGATTTTTCATGATTGACATAATTTTTCATTCGGCGCGCAACGCAACTATTGGATCGACTCGCGTGGCGCGACGCGCGGGAATGAGGCACGCCAGCAGCGCCACAGTCAACAGCACGATCGACACCCCAGTGAATGTGAGCGGGTCGGTAGCGGATACTCCGTAAAGTAACCCGACGAGGACGCGCGACATGAAAAATGCTCCAACGAGTCCAAGCACGAGTCCGATCAAGGTCATCGTCATTCCCTGTCGTACAACGAGGCGTAGAACGTCGGCTCGTTTAGCGCTCTCTTTGAGCATGTTGCCCGGATCGGGTTTGGAGGCGTGCAGTGCAGGAGCGAGACCGAACAGGATACCGGTCAACATCGAGACGCTTAACGTGAACAAGAGCACATAACGATCGAGACTAACGTCGTGCAGTCTC